>CAZAKS010000144.1:0-1540 GCA_964485975.1 Candidatus Woesearchaeota archaeon | reverse complement strand
CATTATCTCCCACTAAATCACTATATTCAAAATCATAAAATATATTCTTACTCTCACCAGCTACAATATCTAAAATAGTCTTTCTAGGAACAATTAATGGATTACTAGAACCAATCTCAAGAGTTAAATCCTCTTCTCCAACATTCTCAACTTCTAATTGTACACTACTATCTCTATTTTCTAAAACAAATATACCTGGTTTGATGGTTATCACTTTACTACTATTTTCAATGGTAAAGTTAACTCTATCACTAAGAACAACTAACTCATATACATTACTCTCTAAACCTAATGGTAAATTAAAATAAGCAAGAAATTGATCCTCTCTAAATTCAATAACTGAAGGTTGAACAGAAAGTTGATTACTTTGATTATCTAAAACATAAATATTGGCCAAGGGATTAGAAGTATAATTATACAAATAAGCTTGAACAGTTTCACCCGAGTAATAATTATCCTGTAGAATAACAATATCTCCAGCAGATACAAAATTAATTAACAATACAAAGAAAATAAATAATAAAATCTTTTTCATCTTCTAACTGGGGGTTGTCTTGCCTGTTGCACTGACCTTTGTAAAGGTGGTTGTCTCATAGGCGGCCTCATACCTGGAGCACCTGGTGGCATTCCTGGTCTTGGTCCTGGTGGTGGTGTAAAACTTGGACCACCCGGAGGCTTTTTTCCAATCTTAGCTTTAACCTTATCAATTATTGGACCTAAATAACCTTTCTTCCATAAGAAGAATCCTCCCCCACCCAAAGCTCCTAAAATTAAAATAAAAATTAACAAAGTCCAGATCCATCCTCCCCCACTAGTTTCCTCAATTACACAATCACCAAAAATACATTTATAACCATTCGCACAATCACTATTACTATAACATTCATCTTCAGGTACATCAACTTCTGGTTCATCTAAACTACAACCATAAACTTGTTCATAGTCATCATAAACATTATCACCACAATAACAATCACTAGGACAATGTTGTGAATTTTCATTAGTTACACCATAATCACAAATACCATCATTATTACAATCTGTTGCCATACAGTAACCATCGATACAAGCTTCACCAGTATCACATTCTGTCTCATCTGCACAACCACTTGTTCCATAGTAAATACATTGACCACTAGTACACTGATATCCAGAACCCCAAATCTCACAGTCTACATCACTTGCACATTCTTCAGTTCCACCACTACAAGAAGTACAAGGTCCACCACAATCTACTCCTTCCTCTCCTTGATTCTGTACACCGTCAGAACAACTAGCAGCTGATACTCCTTCATCACTAAAGGCACCATAAAGAGTCATCGCAGTATCTTCTACATTTGCATTCCAATCGCCATCTGAAGCTTGTTGTTCTCTTAACCAAGCTTTTGCACTATCAATAACATCAGAATATTCAGACTCAGAATCTTTTAATGCAAGAACAGCTAAAGCAGTTCTATAAACATTCCTATCAAAACTACCATCTGTTTTCTGTTGATCAGCTAGAGTAGATAAGAAATTTGTATCTCCTGTAATCTTATAC
>CAZAKS010000143.1:0-1550 GCA_964485975.1 Candidatus Woesearchaeota archaeon | reverse complement strand
TTCTTCAGGTTCTAAGCTACAAGTAGAATAAACCATTGTTCCACCAACTTTCAATGTGTTAAATGCAGTTTCAATTAATTTCTTCTGAACATGACTTAATCTTTGTACCATTGTAGGATTCCATATCCTTAATGTCTTAAGTGACTTACGAATAGTTCCAGTACCAGAACAAGGCGCATCAACTAAAATTCTATCAAACTCAATATCCTTAAACCATTGACCATACATTTTAGTTATTATCTGATTTGTAATTCCACATCTTTGCAGATTAATACCTAATGGAGCCAACCGAAGACCAGTAAAGTCATTCGCAATCAAAACACCTTTATTCTCCATATATTGAGCTATCTGCGATGCTTTTGAACCAGGTGCAGAGCACATATCAAGAACCAATTCATCAGGCTTAGGATTCAATACAATCGGAGGAATCATAGAAGCAGCTTCCTGAACATAATAATAACCTAATAAATGTTCTTTAGTATTACCAATATCTAATCTTCCAGTTTCATGCTCTACCCAAAATCCTTCTTTACACCAAGGAACTTGCTTTAACTTCCAACCAATAGCATTAAGCCTTTCCTTACATTCTTTAACAGAACATTTTAAAGTATTAACTCTTATAGATCTTCTCAAATAAGTTAAAGAAATCTCTTTGAATGTATTCCAATCTGTTAGTTTGGAATATCTTTCTATGAATTTATCCTTAAACTGAATCTTGTTTTTGTCCATATCTGAAGAATAACCAATCTTTTTATAATATTTTTTATTTTATATCTATAATATAGAAACTATATAATAAAAGAGATAGATTTAAAAAGGAAATAATCTTACTAAATAATATGAGCAATTTTGAAGATTTAAACAACCTAGAAGTTTTGTTAGTTAATTCCATAATGAGAGATCCATGGGCTAGAATAGTTCTTAGTTTACCAACTCATGAGGAAGATGGCACAACTTTCAGAACTTTATTCGAAAGATCACAAGATCTGTCTGAAGAAGTAAGCAGTACTACTACCATTAGTTCTCATACAAGCATTCAACCAATCTTATATCGTAGAGTATTATCTAATTTTGTTGAAAGAGATGAAAATGGACTTGTTAGAATGGGTAGCTATGCAGACTTACATCTTAGGCCATGGGCACAAACATTTCATGGATTTTATGTAGATTATGGCACTGATCTCTCCCATTTTTTAGATAAATCTTTAGAACCCAATCTTCTTTTTAGAATGATCGATTTAATTTTCTTACAAGATGCAAGGGATACCCAAGCTTTAATGGAAAGATTAGGATTTCTTACAGTTGATGGGAAATTTGATAGAGCAAAATATAAAAGAGTTACCAAAATACTTGAAAAACTATCTGAACAAGGACATTTAACTGGATTTGATAGTAGAGAAAAAAAGACAAAGATAACATTTTCTCCTTCAAATTCTTATTGGGGCACTACACTTTTAAATGATGTTTTTTATCCTTGCAGAATATATACTAGAAAAGTAACAGCAGAACCAAGAGATCAAGAAAAATATCTGCAAGAATTAGAACAAAGA
>CAZAKS010000142.1:0-1563 GCA_964485975.1 Candidatus Woesearchaeota archaeon | reverse complement strand
AAGGGCCGGACGGGATTTGAACCCGCGACCACTTGATTAAAAGTCAAGTGCTCTACCAGACTGAGCTACCGGCCCAAACGCCCTAACCGGGACTTTCGTGGGGCACCTCTTCCGGTAACCCTTTTTCGAACCCGGGTCGTTGCCTCGACAGGGCAACATGATAGACCGGACTACACTATCAGGGCATCAATCCTTCTATTGTTCCAAATTTTTATTAGCTATAACTGAAAAAACTGCAAAAGTCCCTCTGTTTCTGCTTTTGGAATAATAGAAAGCTTTAATCATGGGGTTTCAAAAAAAAATCAGGGTTTATAAACTTTTTGTTTTTGTCAATCTCTTGAGAAATAGACCTTATTGAAGCCAGCTAAGTGTTTTGGATTTCCTGTTGCAAAAGTATGGACTAAATTGTTAATTGTGGGCATAACTCCAAATACTTCTTTTTGTGGACCTAAGTCTGGAAACATATCTGCAGCAACTAATGTTGGATAGTCTATTTGCTTAAATACTGGAGAGGCATCTTTCATTCTTTCTAAAGTTTCTGGAGTAAAAAATTGTAAAGCGGGATTTTCTACCAAACCTAAACCATCAATTCTAACGTCAGTATATATGTTTGCTCTCTCTCCCATAACAAAAGTTGTTCTATCTTTGGGGTTTATTGTAAGCCATCTTGTAAATCTAGCTGCAAGATCCTTTCCATTATAATAAACTTCTTCTTCCTGTTGATTTAACTCAGCTTCTATTCTTACTTCTTCACCAAAAGTTCCATCTTCAGAGTGAGTTCTATAGGCAATTCTCAACATGAACACTTGAGGTAACATAGTTTCTCTATTCAATCTTGCTCCAGGTTCTAGCCAGAATCTTAAATACTCATCTTGTCCAGGTTCTTTTTTTTCCATCCAAGGTTCTAGTTTTGTTGTTATGTCTCCTTTACTTCTTATTGGACCTTCATCAACTACTAGATTCCAGCCATTTCTTTCTACTCCTTGTGTTGGTACCCATAAGGGACTTAGAAAATAATCTCCATCTCTTGTGGGAGGAGTATCAATTTCAGTTAATAACATAAGTTGAGGCAAACCTCCAAAGTCTAATTCATAAACTGGTAATTCTTTATGAGTTAATCTTTTTCCTTCTGGGAACCCTCTTACTGCTAAATTAAATAAATCTTTTATCAAACCAGTTCTTGCTGTGGAATTCCTATAGGCAGTTTGTAAAAAACCAATCATTTGTTGTAAATCTGGATTAGAAGGATTTTGGAATAATGTTTCTAAGCTCCATTGGTCACGCATATCTGATTTTTTAATAGAAACTGGAATATTTGTCATAAAATAAGAGAATTATAATATAGTTTAAAAGTATTATTATTCTATTTTGAGAAATTGGCCATCTCTTAATATATGTACATCTTTCCCTAATGTATATCCCATTTCTCCAGCTAGTTCAGCCATAGGAGTTAATTTAGTAATATCTCCATGTGCAGGGAAAAGGTGTTTTGGTTTTACTAGGTTGATTAAATCTCTTAAATCTTCTCTTGCTGCATGTCCAGAAGAGTGAATGTCTCTAAAT
>CAZAKS010000141.1:0-1606 GCA_964485975.1 Candidatus Woesearchaeota archaeon | reverse complement strand
GATAATATTAAGAAAGGGATTAAAAAGGAAAGGGTTGTTAAGGCTTTTAAGTTGGCTAAAGAGTTTGGATTTCAGACTTGGGGTTTTTTTATGTTTGGTTTACCTGGTGAGACTAAGAAGACTATGCAGGATACTATTGACTTTGCAATTGAGTTAGATCCTGACTTTGCTAAATTTTTAATTTTAAAACCCTACCCTGGAAGTGAAGTTTTTAATCAGTTAAATGAAAAGAATTTAATCTTTAATTATAATTATTCTAATTATGGAGTATATACTGGACCAGTTCATAGATTGCCGGATGTAAGTGCAGATACAATTCAGAAATATCAGCAGAAGGCTAATAGGGCTTTTTATTTGAGACCAGGGAAAGTTATACAACATATAAAAAGAATTAAGACTTGGGATCAGTTTAAGAGTAATTTTACAGCTGCCACTTTCCTATTGAGGAAGCTGTTTAAGTAGATCTTCCTTGTTTTTTATTTCAAATTCATATGTTTTAGAATCGACGGTATGAGCATATAATTTATCATAGTAATCAAGTAAAAGTGTTTTTATTACTTCTCTTGTTTTATTCTCTTTTAATAATAGTTTAATATCAAATGTTTTTTGTTTTCCAAGATATTTTTCAATTATATTTAATTTTTCTTCTATTAATTTTTTATTTAACTTTAAATTGTATTCTTTGTCTATTCTATCTACTCTTTCTTCTATGGTGTTTATTACTTTGATCTTTTTAGCTTCTTGCATTTGTTTCCAAAGGGAAAGTGGTATTTGTACTTTACCAATCTTTCTTGATTCTCCTTCAGTAAGAATTAAGGGTTTATTTTGAAGTTCCTCTAATCTATGGAGAAGCAAGGATTCGAACATTTTTTGACTCTTTGGTTTTAGGTTGATATCTCCGAAAACAGATCCACGATGTTGTGCACAACCTTCAAGGTCTAATGCATTGTCTAGTTTCTCTAGTATTTCTGTTTTACCAGAACCTGTGAGTCCATATAGAATGTAAAACTTAGGTTTTATTTTGTAATCACTTAGTTTTTCTCTTACAAATCTCCTATAGTCTTTGTAGCCCCTTTCTAAGATTTCTACATTGAAGTTCATGGATTTTAATAAAGAAGCTATTGAATTTGATCTCATTCCTCCTCTAAAACAGTAGATTAATATTGGTTGTTTTAGCTCTCTATATTTCTTTACCATTTCTGGAAGACTTTTTGAGATAAATTCTAATCCCTTATCTACTGCTTTTTGTTGACTTTCTTTTTTGTAGATTGTTCCAACAATAGCTCTTTCTTCATTGGATAATAATGGAATGTTAATAGCTCCAGGGATATGATCTTCTTCAAATTCTAGTGGAGAACGAACATCAACAAATGTAAACTCCTTTTGATAACAGTCTTCTATTTTCATCTTATTGATTCATAATCTTTTCCTGAAAAGAATAGAGTTTCTTTTACCCAGTAATATGCTATTGCTAAAAAACCTTTTTTTCTGTATCTTCATTATGAAAGTATTCACACAATTATTAAAAAAGAAGTTTTAAGGAAATATACCAATTTTAGTCAGGAATATTTTGATAATAAAGAAAATAATTTTGAAAGATATTCAA
>CAZAKS010000140.1:0-1618 GCA_964485975.1 Candidatus Woesearchaeota archaeon | reverse complement strand
AGAAGTTTGAGTGCTAATGAAATAGCTGCTCACTATGCAAGAGGGGCTGTAGATTTTAATATTAGTTTGAAAACCTGTGATGATGCTGCTTGTGATGTTGAACCTTGGGAACAGACTGTTTTCAAACCAGGAGATTTGAGTCTTACAAATAATAGGTATATTCAATTTTTAATTGAGATTTTGGATTCTAATAACAATAATGATTTTGAAATGAATAATATTACATTTGCTTATGATGTTGCTAATGCTGCACCTACAGTTGATAGTGCTAATGTAACTTCAACTTCAACTGGAAATTATTCAAATGGAACTTTAGTTGGGGCATGGGCTCAAACTGATGGTGATGCAGATCCATTAACTAATGAAACAAAATGGTGGAGAGATGGTGTTGAAAATACTACTTTTGCTAATTATACTTCAATTGAAGGGGCTAATTTAACTAAGAGTGAAGTGTGGAATTTTTCAGTTAGAGTTTATGATAATACAATTTGGAGTTCTTGGAGTGATAATGCCTCAATCACTATTGTGAATAGGGCTCCAACAATGAGTAGTTTAGTTTTGAGTTCAAGTTCTTCTAGTAATTATACAAATGGTACATTATCTGTAAGTTGGACATTTGTTGATGATGATTCTGATTCACAAACTATGAATGAGACTAAATGGATACATAATGGAGTATTGAATTTTACAAACTTTACTTCAATAGAGTCAAGTAATTTAACTGCTAGTGATATATGGAATGTTTCTGTTAGAGTGTTTGATGGAACTGATTGGAGTTCTTGGAGTGAGAATTTAACTATAACAATAGTAGCGATACCCGAAGTTACTGAGGAGACTTCGGAGTTTCCGAGTGGTTCTGTTAGTTATGATAATGAAGAGGAAGAAGAAGAGGAAGTTGAAGAAGTGGAAGAAGTTGTAGTTGATGATGAAGAGGAAGAAGAAGAGGAAGAAGAAGAGGAAGAGACTGAGGTAGTTGTGGAAGAAGAAGTTTGGGAAGAAGAGGTTCCATTTTTTAGAGGGTTGGTGGAGGGTGTTACTCCTATGTTTAGTAGATTGAGTGGAAATCCTTTTGTTAAATATATTTTCATTCCAGTATTCAAGATGACTCTTTTGGGTGCACCTTTTATGATTTATGAATTAGTTTTTAGTTTCTTGTAAGCGATAATTTTATATATCTACATAATAATTAATTAAATATGAAGTTAAAGAAGCATTCTAAGTATTTTTTGTTTGCAATATTTGTACTTCTACTAATTGGATCTTTTTTAATTATTAGACCATTTATTGGTGCTATACTTACTAGTTTAGTTTTGGGTTATATTTTTTATCCAATTTATAGAAAATTAAACTCTTGGTTAAAGAGGCCTAATCTTTCTGCTTTGATTATGGTATTTTTATTGTTGATAATTATTTTTGTTCCAATGTTACTATTTTTTAATATGTTATTAACTGAAGTTATTGGTTGGTATAGTAGTTTCCAGATAACTGATATGTCTTCTTTTTTTGCAGAGACTCTTAATATGGAATTGACTCCAGTTATGGAAGAAAAAATAGCTTCTGTTCTTGAGCAAGGAACTGAATATTTGTTTTTAGAAGCTTCTAATTTTGTTTTGAGTTT
>CAZAKS010000139.1:0-1646 GCA_964485975.1 Candidatus Woesearchaeota archaeon | reverse complement strand
AAAGAAATAGAATCAGTAAAAAGTGTAAGGCACAAATGGTATCATGGTTGGGGAATAAGATATTGGCTAGGTTCTAATATGTGGATCTATAATGTTTCTGGTTTTGGTGCTATTGAAATAAAAATGAAAAATGGCAAAACATCTAGAATTGGAACTGACGAACCTAAAGACCTAGAATACGCAATCAAAGAAGTAATAAAATAACCTTATTTCTCGAAAAAACAGGCCAATAGCCTTATATACTACTGCCATTTTTAAGCTATTTATGGGAAGATTTGAGCGTCCAAGAGAAAGAAGAGATTCAAGAGATGGTCCTAGAAGGGACTCTAGAGATAGGGGACCAAGAAGAGATTCAAGAGGTAGAGGACCAAGAAGAGAAAGGATGCCAAGTTTTGAAGATAGGCCAAATATCAGAAGTAGAAGATTTTTAGGTAGAAAATCCAGTAGAGATAACAGAAGAAGAGATGTAGAAATGACCAAAGTTACCTGTTCCTCTTGTGGTGTTAAGTGTGAGGTTCCTTTCAAACCAACTTCAGCAAAGCCAGTCTACTGTGATGATTGTTTTGCTAAAAAAGACAATTCTAAGCCTTCTAAACAAGATTTTGATAAAATTAATGAAAAGCTTGACAAAATAATGAAAGCTTTGAAAATAGAATAATAACTAGTTCTTTTCTAAAATTAAAAAAAAATTAAAAAAAATTAAGAATAATCAATTAATAAAAATTAAGAATTATCAATTTATTCTGATTCGCCTTCAACGATTTTTACGTTAACAGCTTTTGGACCTCTGTCTCCTTGCTCTACATCGAATGTAACTGCATCATTTTCATTCAATATAACACCTTCATCCAAAGATGACCTGTGTACAAAGATTTCTTTACCATCTTCAGCGGTAATAAACCCAAAGCCTTGTTTTTCATTAAAAAACTTTACTGTACCTTTCATTTTTTTACTCCATTGTTTTCCAAAAATCTTCTGAATAATACTCTCAAAAGTCTCTGGTATTGATATATTAGAAAAATAAGGTCCTTTTTAAATGCTTCTATTTACTCCATAAGCTCCTTAATCTGCTCAGCAACCCTTTCCATCTTTTTCTTCGATAATTTGGGCTGATGCCAATAATTAAACTCTACTTTATCATCAGAAAACCTAGGAATCAAGTGAAAATGAACATGGGGCACTGTTTGACCAGCTATTTTCTTATTATTCTGGATTATATTCATACCCTCAGAAAACTTCATAACTGCTTTAGAAAACTTACGAACAGTTCTCATCAAACTATTATACTCTACTGCCGGCATATCACTAATCAACTCATAATGCTTTTTAGGAATAACCAAAGTGTGTCCACCCTCTGGAACAGCAGGACTAACACTCAAAAATACAAAAGTATGTTCATCCTCCCAAATCTTTGTACAATCATGCTTTCCCTTAAGAATCTTACAAAACACACACTCTTTCATACAAACACTCAAAGAATTAAAATATAAAAATTTATTGGTTATCTTTAATTTCCTTAGCAACTTCTTCTAAGTTCTCAGCTTTTGGACCCATCAAAGTTGTAACATATCCTGGATACTTATCAAAAAACTCTCCTTTCATCTCAAAAGATTCAAACTTTTTATCCAATCCATGAACTGGATACA
>CAZAKS010000138.1:0-1650 GCA_964485975.1 Candidatus Woesearchaeota archaeon | reverse complement strand
ATTCAAGTTAAGGATAAGAGTGAGGCAGCTAAATTAGAATATAAGATAAAACAATTAGAAAGAAATGAAAAGATTACTTTTTTTGTTAAGCATCCTGATTTGTTAGATATTTTTTCCAAATAAAACAGCATTACTTATATTTTGAGGTTGAATAAAGTGAGAGTGGTCTGCTATTTCAGTATAACTATTATTTCTAAAAAATGTTCCTCTGTTATGTTCAACTCCTTCTTTTCTAAAATCCATTTCTGTTTCAAAATGAACACGATCTGTTCCATATCTTGTTTTGAATAATTCTTCAGCTGATTCAAGAACTCTTGAACCTAATCCTTGTCCTCTTAATCTTTGGGCTTCATCATCTGGAATAATCCTTGTGAACCCTTCACCAATATAAAAACCATCAGCAAGAATTTTGTCTGCTATTCTTCTAAAATATAAGAATCCAACCTCTCTTTCACCTTCATCTAATTCTGTTACAATAATTCTTCCCCTACCACTTCGGTTTTCTAATAATCTTGCTAAACATATTTTATCATTATCATAAGGGTGAGTATAAATTCCAACTACTGGAAGTTCTCCTATTGCTCGAAACTTATCACTGGCTAAAAACATTTGATCTCCTCTTTCTAATAGTGTTGGTTCTGTTAGAGGAGAAGGGAGTGAATATCTTTTTACTGCACTATGTTTTATATGACCCTGAACTATTTTTGCTCTTTTCTTTTTAATATCTAGTTTTCCTATTCCAAGATCTTCTAGTGATAGAGCTCCTAATCTTTTTGCAACACCTTTGGTTTCTCTTGCATGATACCTATAACTACTAATATTTAGTGCTAGGTTTATAATTAATCGTGTTAAATGATCTCTTTCATGATCTAATGCAATTAAATCTTTTACATCTCCATTATTTATTGCTAAATGACCAGATAAATGCCCTTTACCTCTTGATTTTGAAATATTTACAATCCCTATTTGTCTGTATACCCCTCACCCAAGTTCAATTAAGTTAAGAGTTCCTTCTATACTATAATTTCTAGTAATATCATTTTCAAATCTATAATCATCATTTAATTGAGCTATTACTAAAGAACTACCTGTGTTTATGATTCCATAGGTGGGATTTGAGTTTGGGATAAAATGCCTATTTCCTTCAAGTTCAAGAGTTACTGCTCTTTCTAAAGGTAAACCTTCTACTGTTACTAATCTGGGTCTATCTTTCATTAATTCTAGGCTTAATTTCCTTGTTTCCATGGACAGAAAGGTATATAAATGATTTATAAGTTTTACCATTATTAGGTAGTAAAATGGCTTTAAATAAGAAAATGCAGTGGCTTTTGGACCAAAGAGCGATGAGACAAACTACTTCTGTCTTGGGTTTTGATGTAATTATAACTCCAAGTAGAAGTGGGAAGATTGTTGAAATTAATGGTGCAAATTCTGGTTCAAGTGGTTTAAAGAAGTTATCTGGAGGAGAGAGGGATATTTATAGAGAGATGTTTGAATACTTTGAGTCTTTTGCTATTAGAATTTATACTGCAGGAAGACTTCAAAATGCTAAATCACCTCCTTTAGTTGCTGAACTTGATTTAGCTCATGCTCTTAGGGAAGGAATATGTAGACCCATTGTTCCTAAAGATAGGTCGAGATTTGTTTTGC
>CAZAKS010000137.1:0-1809 GCA_964485975.1 Candidatus Woesearchaeota archaeon | reverse complement strand
AACCTTCTCTTTCTAGTAAGAAGCTTACTCCATCGGTTTCGTCAAATGTTTTAGCTTCATATGGTGTTCCTGTAGCATCTTGGTAAGCTCTACCCAAATCTTCTAAATCTCCATCATAATTTGTTACCATTACTTCTAATTCCATCAATTTTAGGTTTAAGTGGTTATTTTTAAACTTTGCTTATTTAGTCATTATTTTATTGGTTTTATAAAACATTTTCACAATCGACTTATTTTTCTCTAAAAATACTTCAATTGTAAAAAAATCTACTCAAGCCATTATTTAAATCATATTTACATTTCTTGTTTTATGAAAGTTTTACTTGCAGAACCCCAGGTAAGATATCCAAACAAAGTTCATTCTCGGGGAAGAGCAGAAGTAGGTATAAGATTGAACTATGCTCTTTTAGCAAGTTATCTAAGACAAGAAGTTCCAGAAACAGAAATAAGAATTCACCCTTATAGATTACTAGATTTTTTAGATCAACCTTATGATTTGATTCAAAATATTCAAGAGAGTGATATTGTTTGTGTTGGAGCTTCAACAGCAGAGGCTAAATCTGCAAGAGAAATATTGGGGTTGGCTAAATCTTTAGGAAAGATAACTATTGCTGGTGGAATATTCCCAACAAGCAATCCTGATTATTTTTTTGGAACTGCTGATTATATAGTAAGGGGAGAAGGAGAGCAAGTTTTAGTTGATATAGTCCAAGCGTTAGAACAAGGAGAAGTTCCAAAAGTAAAAAGGAGACAATTAGAAGACATAGACTTACAGCCTGCTTATGACTTGCTTCCAATGGATGATTATAGAGAGCATGTAAAAGGAATAATTTATTCTGCAAGAGGATGTAATAATGCTTGTGATTTTTGCACTGTGTCGCCACATTGGGAACATCACCAAAGATTAAGATCAATAGATTCCGTTATTGAAGAATTAACATATTACAAAGAACAAGGTTTTACTGAAGTAAACTTTAAGGATGAATCCTTAACTCAGAACAGGGAGAGATTAATCCAATTAATAGCAAGAATTAAAGCTGAGGACTTGGGATTAACTTATAAGGCTAAATCAGGAATTTCAGAACTTGATGAGGAAATTTTAGGATTGTTAAGAGAAGCTGGTTTTACTGAGATACATACAGGAGTAGAATCAATAACACAATCATTTGACAAGGGTATTTCAGAAGAGCCGGTCAGAAGAAAGATAGCAATGGCTTTGGATTATAGCTTTACTGTGAATCCCTCTTTTATTTTGGGTTTGCCGGGACAGACACCTGAGGATTTAATAAGAGATGCTGAGTTTATGATTGAAATTGGAAAAGATAAAAGAGTTAAGGTTTATACCTGTATGTATACCCCTCACCCAAGTTCAAGGATATCTAACTCTGAAGACATAAGAATAGTTTCAGATGATCTGGATGATTATAATCATGTTAGATTGGTAGCTTTACCTATTAGTTTAGGAGATCCATTCAATGCTTTACAATTATTATATGAAACACAGAAAAGAGTAGTTAGAGAAGTTGGTGGCATTGAAATGGAAGTTGATATAGAGAAAATTTTAAGTATGAATCCAAAATTAGATGATGTAAGGTTGAGAGAGGTTGCCTAAAATGTTGGAAGAGATTAAGGAAAAAGTGAAAAAGGAATGTTCTGATATTGGTTTTAAGCATAACCTTTGGTATTGGGATTATCATATCTTACCTATGAAAGAGGTTGCTTTGGAGTTGGCTAGGAAGTATGATTTGGATTTGGAATTAATTGAGATGATTGTTTATTTGCATGATATTGGAAAGATTAGGGGTTTGG
>CAZAKS010000136.1:0-1835 GCA_964485975.1 Candidatus Woesearchaeota archaeon | reverse complement strand
AATCATGATTTCCAGGAACTAAAAACCCTTTTTGCTTAAATAAACCCATAACTCCTTCAAAATTCTCATCAGAATTAGATATATCCCCGCAAATAACTACAAAATCAACCTTTTCCTCACTAGCTTGTTTAGCCAATTCCTTAGCTAAATCCACATCTCCATGAATATCTCCTACAGCTAAAAATTTCATACTTTTTTACTACTATTGAGTGTTTATAAACCTTCCGCTTCAAACAACAGCATTAAATACCATTACAAAAAAATATCGCCCCATGAGGGTCAAGTCCTCCTCTTGACAAGTAATCGAAATTACTTTCAGAATTGCTGGTACACCTCATACGGCAAAGAAAAATCAAATTATAACCTTTAAAAGTTTTTTGTTTTAGTAACTTCTTCAGTCACTACAGCCCCTTCAGGGGAGCCCCACACAAATATCTAATTTTTTAGTCTTAATATAAGGCCTTTTCTCTTAATTGTTCTACAATTTTCTTTGCAGAATATGTTTCACCTGATTTAAAACCAAAAAACCATAGAAAAAAATTATCATCATATTCAAACCAATCACATTCTTCCGATATTCGGGGACATCCATCACAAAGATAGTCCAAAGTTGCAGTAAGAGTTATATTTATATCAGTTCTGGATTGCATTTTAGCATAAAGTTCTAAAACTTTTTCCCTAAACTCTGAGCTATACTCTTCAGTAAAAACCTCACCAGTATGTAGATAATACTGCAAAGGTCTAAGATGATGTCCTCTTAATTCTATATCCATAACAAAGAAAATTTAATAACTATTTTTAAGATTTGCCCTTTTATTTAATAACTTTCTTCCCTAAATACTTCACCAAAACCTTTGGTACTTTAACAGAACCATCTTTTTGTTGATAATTTTCAACAATTGCAACCAAAGCTCTTGAAGTAGCAACACAAGTATTATTCAAAGTATGGACTAACTCTTTAGTACCATCTTTTCTTCTCAATTTAATCCCCAAAGACTGAGCTTGATAAGATAAACAATTACTTAATGAAGTCAACTCCCCATAATCTTTTGTAGTTGGCCTATAAGCTTCCAAATCAATCATTTTTGCCTTCCATACACTTAAATCACCAGTACAAGAACTAACTAATCTATATGGAATTTCTAAACTTTGAAAAAAATCTTCCTTATTCTTCAACAACTCATCAAACATCTCCCAACTTTTATCTGGCTCACAAAAAATAAACTGTTCTACTTTGTTAAACTGATGAGTTCTCCATAACCCCTTCTCATTAATACCATGACTTCCAATTTCTTTCCTAAAACACATAGTATATGAAAAATATTTTTTAGGTAAATCTCCCTCATCCATAATATCTCTAGTATGTAAACCTAAAATTGGATGCTCTGAAGTTCCAATCATACAAAGATCTTCCCCTTCAATAGAATAAATACTATTATCAAACTCTCCTTGGTCTAAAGCTGCAAATAAAATCTCTTTCCTTATCATCAAAGGTGGCTCAACATAAGTATATCCTCTTTTACTCATAAAATCAATAGCATATTGTAATATTGCTTGATTCAACAAAGCCAAATCACCCTTCAAAACATAATAACCATTACCAGATAATGTGGCAGAAACATCAAAATCCACCAAACCCAAATTCTCCAAGATCTCAATATGATTCTTAACCTCAAAATCAATCTTAGGAATCTTACCCCATTTCTTTAATTCAACATTATCTTCATCATTCTTCCCATATTTCACATCTTTATGCAAAGGATTAGGTAATTTAGAATGAACTCGAGCCAATTCCTTCCCTTTTTCAGCATATTTCAACTCCTTAGCTCTAATTT
>CAZAKS010000135.1:0-1854 GCA_964485975.1 Candidatus Woesearchaeota archaeon | reverse complement strand
GAAAATAAAACCTCATGAAAGGGTGGCTATTGTTGGACATTCAGGTTGTGGTAAAACAACCCTTGTTAATCTTTTGTATAGATTGTATGATGTTGATCAGGGTCAGATCTTAATAGATGGAAAGGACATTAGAGAGTTTAAACAGGAAAGTCTTAGAGAGGAGTTAAGTATTGTTCCTCAAGAATGTGTATTGTTTGATGAAACTATTTTCAATAACATTTGATTTTCAAAGCCTGGTGCAAAAAAGAATGAAGTGTTTAAAGCTATGAAATTTTCACAGATTTATAGAGTTATTAATGGATTCCCTAAAAAAGAGAATACTATTGTTGGTGAGAGGGGAGTTAAGTTATCAGGTGGAGAGAAACAGAGAGTTTCAATAGCAAGGGCAATATTAGCCGATAAGAATGTTTTAGTATTGGATGAAGCTACATCGGCATTAGATTCAGAGACTGAACATGAAATACAGAGAGATTTACTTAAATTGATTAAAGGAAGAACTTCAATTATGATTGCACATAGGTTATCTACAATTATGCATGCAAATAAGATTGTTGTACTGAAGAAGGAAAGATTGTAGAAATGGGTTCTCATAAAAGTTTGTTGAAGAAGAGAAAAGGTGAATATAGGAAATTGTGGAATCTTCAGAAAGGTGGATATATTAAGTAAAGTTTTTAAATAAACTATTTTCTTATTTTTTTATGGAAATTAATGAAGGAAGACGATTTTGCTTTGATAGAGTACCAGATTCAGTTAGTAGTTCTTATTTTATGGAAGGTCGAGTAGGTTACTTACCAGATTTAGCCTTTGGTGTTTCAAGTTTCTATGAATTAGGTATTGATAGGGAATCTGATGCAGGCAGAGTCTTACTTCACTTAAGTGAGGGAATGAGAGATAGGAAGAGAAGAAGAGGCTGGTTAGGTGAATTTGAAAAGATATTTGGATTAAATGATTTATTATTTTTGAGAAGAATAACAATGAATTTAAGATTGTTTACTCTTGTTAGAACTGGTAGAGGTACCTTAGATATAGGTTTAAGTTCTTTGGATGAAGGATTTTGTTTATATTATCAAGATACAACCCATGGATCAATAGGTGCTAGAATGGAGCTTACTCATCCTGACGCAGAGAGAGTTATTGAAGATTATTGGGATGTTGTTGGAAGAATTGATGATGTAGGAGAAGTAACTGGCAGATATAAAGCAAAAATACATAATCCTATTGTTAGTGGATTAAGGGATTTATTTTCTAGTGAGGGTTTAGATTTGGTAAGCTCTCAGGCCTAAATCTTTACTTGTTGTAAATAGAACATTTCCATCTACTCTCATTGCAGTTATTTCTGAATGGGTTCTATGTGTACCTAGTTTTCTTCCTCCACCATATAAAGATATTCTCTGTCCTGTTGCAAGTAGAAGAATGCCTCCATTTGTTGTTTCAGGCATTAAATCATTATTATCTCTAGCAATTAAATAATTCATAAATTTTACATTACCTAATGGATTAACCTGCCAGAGTTCTGAAACTTTCTGTCTATAAACCAGTGCATATAAATTTGTTCCATCAGTCATAAATGGAGTTTCTGGATCTAAGCAGTGCTCTATATCTTGTAGAGGACTAGTTCTAACTGCTTCTAATAATTGATCTAAGGAGAAGCTATGTGCAATCTCACTTCCTATATAGCTTTTAACTTCATTTCCTTCGGCAACATACATTTCACCCCAATCTAAATTATCTAAACCCTTTACTCCCCAAATCTCACCAACATGACTATCTTGCAGAGTTAAATCCTCATCTAAGAAAACACTATATGCTGTTCCTAACTGTAATAATAATCTATCTCCATTACTTGCTGGCCTA
>CAZAKS010000134.1:0-1856 GCA_964485975.1 Candidatus Woesearchaeota archaeon | reverse complement strand
GGTGATGAGTGTGATTTAGATGATAGCTATAGTGATGAAGAAGTTCTTGAAATTGCACATCAAGAAAGATTAGATCTTGTAAAAGAATTGTTAGGTCTTGATGCAGATGCTTCTGATGAAGAAGTAAAATTAGCAATGGAAGATTTGAAAGAAGAAAATAAAGTTCTTTTCAAACCAAAATGGAGATTTTCTTTTTGGGGACGTTAAATTCCCCATTTTTTTATTGCACCTGCTAAAGGTGGATGAGTTTTAGAATATTTTTTTAATGGGATCTTTTTCATAGTAGCTTCTACTGATTCTCGCATTGCTCTAGCTCCAACTAATGTTCCTTGCGGATGTCCATGAACTCCTCCTCCTGCTTGAATCAAAACATCATTTCCCATCATTTTTACTAACTTCGGAATATGTCCTGGATGTAAACCTCCTGATGCAACAGCAAGTATTGGTTTAGTACCAAACCAGTTTTGTTTTAAGATCTCACCATGTTTTTTAATATTAGGATTTTCAATCTCTCTTTCAATCTCTAAAGTAGAATGTTTAGACTCAGACATCTTTCCAACAAAAGCAGTACCAATATGTAAGGTATCTCCACCAAGTAACCGAGTTATCTTTGCAATAGTTAACATAGACATACCATGATTTCCTCTTGTAATAGCAGCATGCATTGCTCTATGGCAATGAAGTGGTAATTTTGAATGATTTCTTACAGTTTGAAATGCAGCATAACCCAAAGTTAAGATATCAATCATAATATAATTACCATTATTCTGTTCTACAAACTTCATTCTTTTTAACATCTCTTCAGTTTCAGCAGTAATATTTGGCATATACACTTTCTTTTCACCAGTAACTCTCTCTGCCTTTTCTCTTGCTTTTTCTGTTAACAAAACTCTTTTCTTAAACTTGTTAAAATTTTGAGAAGATAAATTTTCATCATCTTTAACACAATCCAAACCACCCACCCAAGAATTAAAAGCTACTTCAGCATGCTTTTTAGGGCTCAAACCAATCTTTGGCTTTACAATAGTCCCAATTAAAGCTCGTTTCTTAACTCCAGCAACTTTTCTAACACCTTTCAATCCAAACCTGGGCCCCTTAAATGATTTTACAAGAGATTTAGGAAAAGAAATATCTAATAACTTTAATTTCTTAACAGCCTTCATACCATAAATATTTCCAGCTATACTTGAAAGAATCTGAGGCATATTACCTTTCTCAAACAATTCATCATGATAAGCAATCTTTATTATTTTCTTTTTCTTATTAATAGAAAACACACTAGGCCTAAGCCTTTTTGAAATCCTAGGACTCATAGTAGCAATCTTAGTCCAAGTTCCAATAGAAGATTCAGCAGCTAAATGATTTGCAACTGTTCTCAAATCCATTCTATTAGGTTCTACATAATATTCTGCAATAAGATCTCTAGAACTTGGTTTATATTTTAAATCTACATAAGCCTCTTTTTTATAATGCATATTAAATCATAACTAATAGTTCTATATAAAGTTTTTTATACTACTTATTCTTCTAACAAACTAATGAAGTTATTAGAACATGAAGTAACAACAAAATTACCTCATCCAGCCTATGGAATGGCAACTACTAATTCTGGTTTATATGTCGCAGTTGAAGGACATGGATTTGGAATACAAAACTATGGAACATTAATGGGTAAAAATGTATACTTAGTTTCAGGTAGACAAGATGAAGAAATAGAATTGTTAAGGGTTGGAAATCGGGTAATGGGAATATTAGAACAAGAAGTTGCTGTTTTTGAAGATGGTCAATTTGTAAAGAAGGAGGGTGTTTTCATCACTAGCCCAGATGTAGAAAGTACACAAACAATCCATAGGCCA
>CAZAKS010000133.1:0-1898 GCA_964485975.1 Candidatus Woesearchaeota archaeon | reverse complement strand
ATATCAGCGCCTTGTAGTTTCTGCCTTATCTCATGTTCAGATTCTCTAGCAGCTTCTTCCCCAACTTGAGGCATAGAACCAGCACCTAAACCTTGTGTTAGTTCCTTACCCACCAGAATCTTATGATCGGCATTTGTGTATAATAAATCTTGAGCATCTGTGTTAATTGCCATTGTTTCTGCACCAGCAATACCCACATCAGTCATTCTGTTAATAGAATTATTTCCTCCCCCGCCACATCCAACAACCTTTATTTTTGCCTTTTGTTTGGCTAATAAAGCCTCTAGTTCTTGATCAATAGGATTTACCTTTTTTTCAGGATTATTAAATTGTGATTCTTGTTGTTCAGCATTTCTAAATATAGTCTCCATATTATATACCCTCCACTGACAAAAAGTATGAATAGAATTTATAAAGATATTTATGTTTTATTTTGTATATTAGAACTATTTTTTAAAACCAATAAAACAAATATTTTTAAAGTTCGTATAAATTATTAATTTTATGATAGATGAACCTTATTTAGAAGTAAGATTATGTACCGGTTATCCTAGATTGGCTCTTGATTGGGATGGAACACCAGAAGTTAGAATGCAATTTAGTACAATTGTAGGTGGATTGGGGTCTAGTTCTTTAGGAACTGTAAATGATGATCCTGCAACTCTAGCTGCAAACCTAACAAGAAAAATAGCTAAACTCTATATTCCTCGAGGGCAAAGAGGCGTAATAAGAAGTGGAAGTGATGAACAAATTCAGATTAGAACTGGTGAAGAAATACCTCTTCCATTAACTGGACTACTTGATCTAACATTATATGATGCAATTAGAAGAAATTCTCCAGATATTCCATCAGAAGTTTCATTTATAGATTAATTATTTTTTAAATTCAACATCTTTAATCTCTTTGATCCTAGCTTTTAGTTTCTCTCCAAGCTCCTTTTTAATTGGATCTGGAAAATCAATTTTAACTGTTAGCTTTCCTTCTTTAAATTCAAAAGGAACTTTTTGACCAATTAGATTTTTCAAAGAAAACTCTACTTTATCATTAACATCCTCAACCACTTTTAATATTTTAACCTCATATTTCAAATCTCTACCACCTAATGGATGATTAAAATCAATCATAATTCTTCCACCAGAAACAGTCTTAATAATACCTGTCATTCCATCAATATTAACCTGTAATCCAGGATGAGGATTTACTTTTTGATCTTTAAATTTACTAGCAGCAACCAGTTGATATAATTTAACATCTTTCTTTCCAAAAGCTTTTTCACAAGGAACATCAACTTTGTATTCAACACCAATCTCTTGGTCCACTAAAGAATCATCCAACCCCTCCACAACTTCCCTCTCACCAACACAGACAACAACTCTATCTAATGCATGGTTAAAACCTTCAGCTTTAGCTACCTCTTTTTTATTCAAATCAAAGATTTTACCATCATCAAGTCTACCAACAAATTCTAATTCAACAAAATCTCCTTTCTTAACTTTCATAGAGTTTGAGAAAAATTAGGAATATATAAAGGTTTTTATTACTAAACTCCATTAGAAAACTTTATAAAGAAATTACTTTTCTTTAGGTTCATGGGAGAGATTAAGCTTATAGACGCTACAGGAGCAAAACCAGGAAGATATGTTATCTTTGATGGACAAGCTTGTGTTGTAAAAAACCTCGACATTTCCCGTCCTGGAAAACATGGACATGCAAAATGTCGAATTGAGGCAGTATCAATAACAGGTGGTAAGAAAATTGTTAAGGTCTTACCTGGACATGATCATCTTGAGTCCCCAGTTATTGAAAAGAAAAAAGCACAAGTAGTATCTATCGACGGAGATACAGCAAATGTCATGGACCTAGAATCATACGAAACCTTTGATCTGGAAATCCCAGA
>CAZAKS010000132.1:0-1919 GCA_964485975.1 Candidatus Woesearchaeota archaeon | reverse complement strand
AATGCCTGTTGGCTGAGAAAACTATTGCCAGCTAAATCTATTGCCTATTACAAACAGAAGCCCTTTTAGTATAACTCATTCCTCTAGCATACTCCCCATCTTTGAAAGTACAACCTTGGGTTGAATCATAAACAGTCTCAGTTCTTTCACTTTCTATAACATCAAAAAACTCATGACTCAAAATCTTACCTGAATAATCTTTAGTATGATCCCTATCAATTCTACATTCAACTTTTGAATTTCCATCTCTGATCTTTTGAGCAACAGCATCACTAGGCATTATTCTAACTTGATCACAAGCAGCAGTTGATTTCCCCACTCTACTTCTAAAAGCTCTAGTTCCTTGCCAATTTTCTCTAATTACATCTGGATTTTTATAAAATAAAGCTTCATCTAAAATCTCTTTATCCTCTGAAAAATTTCCTCTTGTTAACAAAGTTTGTAAAACAGCCCTATAAGCCCTTTTAGCAAATTCATGATCGGTCATTAATACTCCCCTATAAACAAACTCTCCATTCTCTTTCAAAGAAGCATCTGTAAAATCACCTGAATAATGACCCACACAACTAAAAGCATGATTTCCATCCTCTCCTCTAATTGTTAAAATTGAATCATAACTTCCATCAGCACTAAACCTTGGACCATCTGTTTTGTTTTCCAAACCAGCTTCACCTTGGTAATTATCAAATAACCATCTATTATCAATAACTCTTGCAATAGCCCTAAATCCTCTTTCAATAACCTCGTCATCAAAATGAGGTTGCTCATGTTCACTACCATCACTTCTAATAACAATCTCAGTACCATCAACAGCCTCTATATCCCAAGCCCCTTCATGATAAACAACTCTTGTATATTTAACCAATTCTTCAGCAGTTATTTCAACACCTTCAGATCTTAAGCTCCTTGCAGCCCTTTCCACACTCATTCCAGTTAAATCTTCTAAAGAAGCTTGAAACCTTCTTTCATCCTGTGGACTACACCCTGTAGTTGGTTCATTACCAGAACATCCAGCTCCACCTAATAAAGCTAAAGCTGCACCAAAAACACCTGCATTTCTTAAGAATCTTCTTCGACTATCCATATTATTATAGCTGATTTAAGTGTTTATAAATCTTTCTATTTTGTAATCACTGTATAGTAGCTATACAACAACCTTTTTAAATCTTCCAACCATCAAAAGAGTAATGGAAAAAGAGGATATCCTATTAATAGCTAATGACGCGATTCTAAACTTTCCAAAAGAAATCAAATCACCAATATTAATGACTCTATCAAAAGATAGATTTTCAAAATATCTAAATTTTATGAAATTAACAAAACATCTTAGTAAAACCCCTTGTTTCATAGCTAAAATGAAAGGAGGATCTGTAATCTACTTCTGTCCAGAAATTGTAAATAATTTAATCAAACAATACAAAATAAGAAACAAAGAACGATTCATCAAAGCAATAACTCTACACGAACTATACCATGCTTACAATCATTTAATGGTTAACACAGAAAATGCAGCTGTTTTCTCAGAAATATTAGTACACAAAGAAATGAAAAAAGATTTCCCAAAAGAATACAAATTTCTAAACAGATTTACTCTTCCCAACAAACATGTAAATAGCATCAATAATTAAAACTAAAGCTGCAATAACCAAAACAGTCTCCATTGGTAACCAATCTTCTATATCAAAAATACCAAAAAAAGCAAGAGCCAAAACAACAGAAATAATTGCAAAAAATATTCTCCCTAACCATCCCCAATTTGCTTTAGACTGTTCTTCCATACTCCCCTAATAGTCTTTATCTTTATAAATTTTATCAAAAGGTTTATAAGAAATAACTCCATATTGAAAATAATGGCAAAACAAGAAGGAATCACTGTCAAGAAAAATGAAAACTTTTCAGAATGGTATACTCAAGTGATC
>CAZAKS010000131.1:0-1921 GCA_964485975.1 Candidatus Woesearchaeota archaeon | reverse complement strand
AGTATTGTTTATTATGGATTTGTCTTTAGTCAAACTGGTTTACCTCATCAATTAGATTTAAATGAAAGCAGTTGGACATCCTTTTTACAGAAATGGATTTATGATTTTGGAAGTGAGTATGGGATTGGTCTTTTCCTTTTGACTTTAAGTGCAATTGGGATGGTTTATAT
This sequence comes from Candidatus Woesearchaeota archaeon, assembly GCA_964485975.1. Taxonomy (GTDB): domain Archaea; phylum Nanobdellota; class Nanobdellia; order SCGC-AAA011-G17; family GW2011-AR17; genus JABHZQ01. The sequence goes on along the minus strand of CAZAKS010000131.1, from coordinate 1,751 downwards.
GTGGAAGAGGAAGTATGATAGTATGTTCTTATTTTTCTCAGTTTTAGCTTTACTTATTTTTTCCTTCTTTAGAATGGAAGTTTTAATCATTCTAAATATCTTCTTGTGTGTTTTGGGTGCTTCGGGAATTGAGTTTTTCTTAGATAAAAAAAGAACAGCTGCAGTTACTTATACTCTAATTATTATCATATGTGGAGTTGTATTTTCAGGAATTTCTCAATTAGATAATCTCACAGAATCTGTACCTACAGAAGGAATGGTGGCTGCTATGGATTACTTAGAAACTAGGGAACAAGGAGTGGTATTTTCAGATTATGAAAGGGGAGTGTATATCAATTATGCTGGCCATAAAAATTTCATTGATGAGAACTATTTATTTGTTCAAGATGCAGAGGAAAGGTTTGAAATTGCTAATGAACTGTATTATTATAGGAATTTAGAGGATGTTGAAACTGTATTTGATGAGTATGATATAAAGTATATTTGGATTGATCAAGAGATGAAAGATGAGCTTTGGGAGTATGATACAGAGGGTTTATTGTTCATATTAGAGTATACAAGAGATTTTATAAAAATATATGATAAGGAGGGAGTAGAAATATGGATCAAGGAGGATTTAGATTAATATGCTACTCAGATCATTTGATGTTGTTGTCTTTGTAATTTACTTTATCCTATTATTTCTTTCTGTGTTTTGGCTTACTGTTCTTTATACTGTTAAAGATCCAAAAAAACCAAAATTAAAGGGTGAATTGCCTAAATTCACAGCAATTGTTCCAGCTTATAATGAAGAGAACACAATTATTGGTACTGTTCAATCTTTAGTAGATTTAGACTATCCTAAAGATAAAAACAAATCATAGTTGTAAATGATGGTTCTAAAGATAAAACAAGAATTAGAGTTGAAGAGTTCATTGCTAAGAATCCCGAGGCAGGAATCATTTTAATAAATCAAGTAAATCAAGGTAAGGGAACTGCATTGAATAATGCACTTAAAATAGCAACAGGAAAGTTTTATGCTTGTTTGGATGCTGATTCTTCAGTTGAATCTAATGCAGTTAAGGAAATGTTACCTTATTTTGAAGATAAAAACATTGCTGCAGTTTGCCCCTTGCTGAAGATTGATAATCCTCGTTCTATGATTGAGAAAGTACAATGGTATGAATATATTGTAAATATGTTTTACAAATATCTTAATGCTAAGATTAATTGTATACATGTTACTCCTGGACCATTTAGTATTTATAGAACTGACTTGATTAAAGATTTGGGTGGTTATGATACAAAAACCATTACAGAAGATTTAGAAATTGCAATTAGATTACAAAAATATCAATACCAGATAGCTCAAACTTTTGATGCTACTGTGCATACAAAAGGACCAAAAACATGGACTGCTTTATTTAGACAGAGAGTGAGATGGTATAAAGGTTCTGTAGATAACTCATTAAAATACAAAAAATTGATGTTTAATAAAAAATATGGAGATTTTGGTTTTATTCGAATGCCCACAATATTACTGGCAGGTATACTAACTATAATCATAAGTTCATTTTTGTTTAGAGAAGTCATAATAAAACTGTATAAAGATCTACTCTGGATGATAGGGATTAACTTTGATATATGGCCATTGATACAGAATTTTTCTTTTAACTTTAGTATTTTGAGTTTGCCCTTCTCTAAACTATTCATTGCAACTCTTTTGATTTCATTGGGATTATTTGTCATGTTTTACTCTTATCAAGTCATTG
>CAZAKS010000130.1:0-2001 GCA_964485975.1 Candidatus Woesearchaeota archaeon | reverse complement strand
CTTATGAGTTGTAAAAAACAAAAAGATTGTAATTGTAGTTATCCTTGTGATAAGAAAGGAGTTTGTTGTGATTGTATAGCTTACCATAGGAAGAGGGGAGAGTTACCTGCTTGTTATTTTTCTGAAGAGAAAGAAAAAACCTATGATAGAAGTATTTCTAATTATCTTCACTAAAGTAGAAAACTTCACCCACTGCAATTAAAGCAAAGTGTCTTAAGTAGTTTGATGGTTCTGCAACATTAGTAGATAGATTTAATCTTGAGAGATTTGTAAAATCACTTAGTAATTTAACATTAGGATATTCTGGATTTTCATTTATTCTTATGTTTCCTTTTATATCCTCTCTTATAGATGCTCTAACCATAGTGGTTAGTTCTTCAAATTCAAATTCAGTCATTCTATATAATTTCCATTCTTTTTCATCTGAGACTATTAAGAAAAAAGAAAGTTTTACAAGTTGTTCACTTGTTCTTTGAATAATAGCTCTTTGCATTGCTATATAGTTACTTAGAGGGATTCTATCATGGTGTCTTGTCCAAGAGTTCCATTGTGTTCCATAGACTCCTGCTAATTTTTTTGCAAATTCCCCTAAAAAAAGATGATCTATTTGTAGTCCATGAGTTCTTGGAGAATAGGGAAAAACACCATAGACATAAGTTTTGTTAAAGTTTATTTTTTTATCTTGATTTCCAACTGTAGTTGTAACAGTTCCTAGATTTTCTATTGAACCATTATAGAATTTTTGTCCAGTTAGTATTCTATGATTTGTTGCCATCTTTTTATAGTGAAGGTTGAGATTTATAAATTTTTGTGAAAGAAAGTTTTATTAAGGTTGTAGAGTCTTTGTGGAATATGGGCCTATAGCATAACCTGGATAGTGCAACCGGCTTCGGACCGGTAGATGGGGGTTCAAATCCTCCTAGGCTCAGTTTTTAATTCCCCTGAATTTGGGGGTTATAGCTCTTCTATTAGCAAACCATAAATTATATAAACAACTAAAACTTTTAATAATTATAGCCCGCCATGAGAATACTCAATGGAGTGCGGCAAAAGCCAATGCAATGAGCTTGGGAGTTAGTGTCGCGGGCAATATTATGTTAAAAAAGAGTACAAGATTCATTATTACTGTGTTTCACGAATAAATTACAAAAAAGGGCTGGATTTGGGTGGTGTTGATAAGTTAGTCGTTTTTTGCAGAAAAGGCAACAGTAATTAGCTGTTTTAGGTAAAAGAACAGCTTAAAGTGAATTCTTGTAACTTATATTGGAGGCAAAAAAATGGGAAAAATAAGTCCGGTATCGGCAAAGTATATTGTTCATACTAATATACAAATTGAGGGTGTAGTAGATAGACCTGATATAATTGGAGCTGTTTTTGGGCAAACTGAAGGTTTGCTTTGAGCTGATCTAGAATTAAGAGAGTTACAAAGATCTGGAAGAATTGGAAGAATTGAGGTTAATACTGATGTTAAAACAGGTAAAACTGCTGGTGTGATCACTATTCCATCTAGTTTGGACAAATCTGAGACAGCTATTATTGCGGCTGCAATGGAGACTATTCAGCGAATAGGACCTTGTAATGCCAAAGTTAGATGTGAAAAGATTGAAGATGTAAGAATTTCAAAGAGAACTTATGTTATTGATAGAGCAAAAGAGCTATTGAGAAATTTAACTGAAGATGTTTTACCAGATTCACAGGAAATTACAGAAGAAGTTGAAAAATCAGTTAGAATGATGGGGATTACTGAGTATGGTAAGGATAGATTACCTGCGGGTCCTTTGATTGATGATTCTGAGGAAATAATTGTTGTTGAAGGTAGAGCCGATGTTTTGAATTTGTTAAAACATGGGTTTAAGAATTCAATTGCAATGAATGGAACTTCTGTTCCTAAAACTATAGTTGAATTGACAAAGTCCAAAGTTGTTACTGTTTTTGTTGATGGTGACAGAGGCGGAGATTTGATTATAAAAGAATTAGGGATGGTTGCTGAAATTGACTTTG
>CAZAKS010000129.1:0-2015 GCA_964485975.1 Candidatus Woesearchaeota archaeon | reverse complement strand
TTCTGAAGAACAAATGAATGAAGCTCTTATTTGGAATCATTTGGGAGATCGGGCTATTTTTGATGAAGATCGTTGTATTGTAATTAATCCTTATGCGATTGAAAGAGCAACAGGTTCTAAAGATGTAATGGATGTTTTATTTAATGGTGATTTTGGTTTAAGACCTTTGACCCATCAGATATTGATTGCTAATGAAGAACAACCAGTTTTAGAACAAATTGCTGAATCGGAATCTGATTATTTTGTTATAAAACCTATAGATGGTATTCAAGGTAGGAAAGTTAAGATAGTTTCTAAACAAGATGTTCTTGATCAGGGCGCTGTTAGACTTTATAGGAGTATTGAGGAAGGATTATACCATGAACCTAATTTGATTTTAGAAGAATTAATTCCTTCTCAGGAAATTCATTCTGATAAAACAGGAAATAATCATTTTGGTTGTATGAGATATTTAGTTGTTGTTAATAGTGTTGCTGGAGAGGTTTCTATAAAACATTTTGGTGGTTATTGGAGACTTTCTCCTAAAAGTGTTGCTAGTGATGATTTAGCTGGAAGATTAATTGCTAATTATTCAAATGGTGCAATTCCTGAATTTGTTAGTGAGGAAGATCTTGATTTAGTTAGAGGAGTTGTTGATGAATTCCTTCCTGTTTTGTATAAAAGATTACTTAGATTACCTCTAAATGAAAGACCAGATGATTTGAAATTAACTGATTATTGTTATTAAAGTTTAAACCCAGTAAGATATTCTCTAATATTATCTAATTCTTTTTGAATAGCTTGACCTTCTGTTTTCTTTCCTTCTTTGATTTCTTGGAGTAGATCTTCATAGCATGATTCTACAAACATCAATAATCCATTTATTGCTTTTTGACTAAATCCTGATGGTGGCATTTTTTTGACCTCCTATATTAATTAAATAAACCAAAAGGTTTTTATATATTATCTCCCCTGTATAGGGTGTATATGTATAAGGAAAAGTTAGAAGAATTGGGATTGACTTCAGGAGAGTCAAAGGTTTACGTGGCTTTACTAGTGTTAGGGCCCTCTACTGTTGGTCCTGTTGTTAAGAAATCTAATGTGGCTTATTCAAATATTTATGAAATTCTTAATAGGTTATTGGATAAGGGTTTGGTTAGTTTTATTGTAAAGCAGAAGACTAAGTATTTTCAGGCTGAGGATATTAAGAGGATTAAAGATTATTTAGTTATTCAGGAAAAAGAGTTAGATAGAAAGAAAAAGATATTTGAGGATTTACAACCTAAGTTAGAAAAGTTGGGGCTTGATAAGAAGAAAGAAGAAGCAGAAATATTTGTTGGAGAAAAAGGTTTGATGACTGCTTATGATAAATTGTTAAAGGGTTCTGACAAAAAGGATGTTGGATATTTTTTCTATGTTAATGATGAAGAGTATTACGAGAAAGCTGAGAAGTTTTATGTTAAGTCCTGGCATTTGATGAAGAAATATAAGAGTAAGTGGAAGGGGATAAGTACTGTTGATTTTAAGAAGACTAAATTGGTTAAGAGATATCCTTCTTTTGTTGAACAGAGATATGTTCCTTTTCCAGTTCCAGGTAATATTGATTTTATTAATGATAAGCTTTTGATTACTACTTGGAAGAATGCAGTGGGAATATTAATCCATTCTAAAGAAATAGTTGAGAGTTATAGATCTTATTTTGATTCTGTGTGGAAGTTGGCAAAGAATTAGTTACTTTAAATTTCCATGATAATCTTTAGATTTAGGATTGGTTACTTTTAGTTCGTCTGAGAGAAAGTCATAAGTTCCAACTCTTTCCATGAATCCATGAGTTGCAGCGAATTCACTTGCATGGTCAAACCAGCCAATAGATTCATAAATACTTAACATCTGTTCAGGTTCACATTCAATTTCTGGAGTTTTTCTCATTTCTCCTAGAAGAAATATAAAATCATAATCATCGTGTCTCATAGCTCTCCATTCTAAATAATCACAGGAATCATCACCTTCTGGTCTTGGATAGGGGAAGTGTTCCC
>CAZAKS010000128.1:0-2040 GCA_964485975.1 Candidatus Woesearchaeota archaeon | reverse complement strand
ATTATTTTCAATTTTTTGAATATGATCATCAGTTAGTAAAGGTTTACCATTTTCTACTAGGATTAAAGGTCTTCGTGCTCTTCCTGAGCAAGTGTGAACTGTTACTTCATCAAATTCAGAATCATAAGCTACATTGATGGTTCCTGAAATTTTTTGTTTTCTTCTCTCTTCTTTTAGAGTTTTGATAAAATCTTTGTAATTGCTTACTTTTCCAGTATATTTTTCATCAAGGTATACGTCTGTCATATTGATTCTACTCCAAAATTTTCAATTATTTTTTTAACTTTGTCCTCTGCAACTTCTTCCCTTGTAACTTCACATAGTAAAGCCATGTTCTTTCTTAGCCCAATAGGAGTCCCTTCTGGAGTTTCAATTGGACATAATCTTCCCCAATGTGTTGCGTGGATTTCTCTAGCTTCAAAGTTTTCTTGTGTAGCTGATAATAATGAAACAACTCTTCCTAAGTGAGATAGAGATGCTAAGTTGTTAATTCTATCAATGTTTTGAGATATACCTTTTCTTCCTCCAACCCATGAACCAGTTGCAATAGCACTTTGTAATCTAGATGTAAGTAGTTTGTCTCTAATAATAATCTTTACAGACTGGAACTTACCTCTCTTTACAAGTCTTTGGAAGTTGTATAAGATATCATTAACAAGAACTCTCATGTTTACCTTGAATAAATCTGCTAATAGATCTCCAGGTAATTTTAGTTTCTTATTTTTGTAATGATCTTTATCAGTTATTGTTTTATTATCTTTTGAAATTTGTAAGAATTTCTTGATTAATTTACAAATATGATGTGCCTTAGCTTGTCTATCTTTTGGTGAGATACCAACATGAGGCATTAAGTAATGATCTAACTGTTCAGTTGTTTTTTCAATTTTAATTTCTCTTGGTTGAGTTAGACCAATTTTTTTAGCAATTATTTCCATTGCATCGTCTGAATCTTTGACATCAATAGAATTGTAAAGATTGATATAAATATCATCATATTCTTTTGTATCACAAATAGCCTTCATAATATCTTCATCTTTTGTCATACCTAATGCTTTAATTACAGTTATAATAGGGATTCTCTTAAATTTAGTAAAGGATAAGAAAATTATTCCTTCTTTCATTTGTTCTATTACATGTGGAATGGAGTAAGCTCCTCTTTGTGAGAAAATCTTAGCTGTAAATTTACTTGGACCAACTTTATTTCTTTGGAAGAATACTTTGTTAGGTAACAAGTCCTCTACTGTAATAATAACTCTTTCATTTCCATTAACTATAAAATATCCTCCAGTGTCGTTAGGATCCTCACCATGTTCAATAAGCTCCTCTTCTGAAAGTTTATCTAAATGGCAATATTTAGATCCAACCATTATTGGAATTCTACCAATATTAGAAACAAAATTTTCCCTTTGTATTCCATCTATAAAAGCAGAAACTTCAAGGAATATTGGAGCTGCATAAGTTAACTTTCTTATTCTTGCTTCAATTGGATAGATATTTCTTTTAGAACCATCTGCCTCTGTAATTTGAGGTTTTTCTATCCATATTTTATTTAGTTTTATTTTGAACTCTTGAACATCAGGTGGAAGAATTGTAGGAATAATATCTCCTATTTCATCGATTGTCTTTTGTAGTTCTATATCTATGAACTTATTAAAAGATTCAATACTGGATTGGATGAAGGAATGCTCTTCAAAGTACTTTTTAATTATTTTTTTTCTAGACATTTGCTACTAATCTGAAATATTCAGTATCTCCTATTGTTGGACTTTTTCTAATTATTTTTATAACATCTCCTAACTCCACAGCTAGATGCTGGATAGCAGGATCTGATTTTATGATTTTAGGTAATTGATTATCAGTAATATTATATTTTTCTAGAAGTTTTAATTTGTCTTCCTCACTAAGCTTAATATGTTTCGGCACAAACTTGTGGGTGGTTACATCGAACTTGGATTTTTCTTCTTTTGCGCTCATTTTCTTATGGGAAGGGCCGGACGGGATTTGAACCCGCGACCACTTGATTAAAAGTCAAGTGCTCTA
>CAZAKS010000127.1:0-2101 GCA_964485975.1 Candidatus Woesearchaeota archaeon | reverse complement strand
ACATCAGTACCAAGACCCCTGTCAAACTTATTATAAGTCATAGGAGCTCCAGTCCTTCTCCTCTTATCAGCATCGTCAGAATCAAACTCTCTCCATTCTTGTGAAAAATCAATTAACCTCTCCTCAATAACCAAACCACAACTCTTACAAACTACCTCTCCTTTATCTTTATTAACTATAAGATTGATACTTCCACATTCTGGACATTTTTTTATATTTTGACTCATTTTATAGCCTCCTGGAATAGTAAACTTTATAAACAAAATTTCTTACCCTTTATAAACCTTTCGGTAAGTTTAAATAAAAATAACTCCTTCAAACTCACATGAAAAGACTATTACCTCTATTCTTCTTACTCCTTCTTACAGCTTGTACTCCTGAACCAACTTATACAGTTGAAGAAAACACAATGACAGTAGAAATCCAAGGTTATTATCAAACTTGTATAGAAGAACCAAATATATACACATATAATCAAGGTGAATGGGAATGGGTAAACGACTATCTACCTCATGAAGTCGAATATACAGTAGATGGAGAATATCAAATAAACCTCTGTGATGTTGTAGTATGTCAAGAATTTACCGATCCATTACAAATCAAACTAGTAGAATACATTGAAACAGAAGATTTAACCTATGAATCAGTACCCTTAACAGATACAATAAAAGTTGAAATTACATACTATACCAACAAAAAATGTACAAATCAAAAGATTCATGAAATAATTGAAACAATCTAAAAATTTATAAAAAAGAACATCTTCAAAATTCTTATGAAAAGATTACTACCTTTATTTTTCTTATTACTTCTTACTGCCTGTACTCCAGAACCCACCTACACTCTTGAAGAAAACAAAGTAATAGCAAATATAGTAGGATATGAAGAGGCCTGCTTAGACCATACAAATATCTACACTTTAGAAGGAGAAGAATGGGTTTGGGTTAACAACTATCTCCCCAAAAGAACAGAATACACTCTAGACGGAGATTATAACATAAATATGTGTGACCTTGCAACCTGTCTACTAATAGAATACCCTATAGAAGTAAACCTAATAGAATATGTTGAAGTTACTCCAGAAGATTTAGAAGGCTGGCTTATGGAATTCCCTGCCTATGAAACAAGATATCTAGAAGGGCAACTAAAGGTTGAAATCCCTTATTATAAAGATGAATATTGTATGAATCAAGAAATATTTACAGTAGAACTTACACAAGAATAGCATTAACAGTATTCTCTTGACCAGGTCTAGAAGTAATCTTAGCCTTACCCTTTTCAGTTTCAATAATAGTACCCTTTGTCAAGATATTTCTTCTAACAAAATGTCTATTAGCTGTATTTTCTAAAGTAGTTTTAATTTTAACTTTCATATACTTTTTAGCTTTAGGATCATAAACATTAGCTTCATTAACAGAATATAAAAATTGTTTACTCCCTCCACCCATAGTTCTTACAATTTTAGTTTTCTTATCACCAATCTTAGTCAAAGTAGGCTGTCCTCTCTTCTCAAAAACCCTTTTAGCTCTAGCTGCTTTATATCTTCCGCCAGTTGCCTTCCTTTTACCTCTTAGCTTAGTTAACATAGTCTTCTAGAAAAAGTGGGCCCTTTAAATAGTTTTCCATTTAAAAATAAGTTATTTCCCATAAAATTCAGGTTCATTATAACACAATTCTTCTTCAAGCCTAATTCTTAAAGCAGCTATAGCCTCTTCATCACCAGCAGCAACAATTCTGATTCTTCCATAAATATTAGATCCTGTTTTAATAAAAGAATTGCTTGTCCTATAAACCACAGTAACTCCTTCTTTACTAAGATTAAAAGTAAGATTACTAGTAACACTGACAGAACCTTCAAAATCTACAAATCTATCTAAATCTTGGGAACTATAGATAACTCTCTCAGCCCCATATTCCTCTTTCAAAAATTTCTCAAACTCACTAGGTTTCAAAACCCCTAAACTCGTCCTTAAAACGTCTACATCCAAAATAGTCTCTATCATAACTCAAGAAAACTACAGGACGATTATAAAACTTTCCTTTAATAGCCAATCTTTAGATTGGCTCTCCTTCGATCAAACCTTGAAAAGGTTTGTATAGA
>CAZAKS010000126.1:0-2158 GCA_964485975.1 Candidatus Woesearchaeota archaeon | reverse complement strand
AGATCGAGTTTCTATTAAAAGGATAAAGTTGAATAGGGAGGTTATTTGTGTTGTTAATATTTCTTCTAGAGGAGTAAAGAAGGGCGAGATTGGTTTTTTTGAAGAAGCATTTGATAAAATTAAATTAAAAAAAGGTTCTGCTGTTGAGGTAGATATTGCAGATAAGCCTAGATCTTTAGATTATATTAAGAGGAAGTTGGAAGGGGAAACTTTGACTTGGTGTGAGATGAATGAGTTGGTTAAGGATATTGTTCATGATGAGTTTTCTGATGTGGAGTTAACTTATTTTGTTTCTGGTTGTTATACAAAAGGTTTGAATTTAAAAGAAGCTGCTGCTTTGACTGATGCTATTGTTAATAATGGTGAGACTTTAAAATTAAAATCTAAAGTTGTTTTAGATAAACATTGTTTAACAGGTGATGTACCTGTAATGGTGAAAAATTCTGGTGAAACAAAAATAAAAGGAATTGGAGAGATTATTAATGCTGTTTTTGATAGGTGTGAGCCTAATGAGATAAGATTGGATGATGGTGCTGAATTTACAGACAAAAATTTGAAAAATTTACATGTTCCTACTTTTGGAGATGATGGTCAAGTACAATATAAGAAAGTAACGGGTGTTTTTAGGGCCAATTCTCCTAAATGGGTTAATAGAATCACCCTTAGGGGCAATAGAGAAATCCAAGTTACTTCTGATCATACTGTTTTTGTTTTAAAGAAGGGTAGGATAACTAATATTAGGGCTGCTGATTTAAAAAAAGGAGATTTGGTCATTGTTCCAAGTAAATTAAGATTAGATAAAAAAGTAAATGAAATTAAAATTAAGACAAATTGGAATATAAGAAATTATAGGAAATTTAGTAATAAAATTAAAATAACTCCAGAGTTTGTTAGACTTTTAGCTTACTATATTAGTGAAGGATTTACCAACCATCAAGGAGTTTTTTTTAATTTTGGAAGCCACGAAGGTGATTTAGTTAAGGATTCAATCAAATGTGTTGAGAAGGTTTTTGGTTTTTCTCCAACTATTAATAAACCTCATGAAACTGCTACAAGAGTTTGTTTATATAGTCAAGTTTTATCTAGGATTTTTATTAAAAATATTAAGGCAGGTACAGAGGCGTTGAATAAAAGAATTCCAAGTTTTATGTTTGATATTGATGATGAATTGAAAAAGGAGTTTTTGAGAACTTTGGTTAAATGTGATGGCCATGAAAGGAGAGGTTATGAAGCAGAATATGGTACATCATCAAAAGAACTATTTACTCAGCTTCAATATATGTTTTCTCTTTTGGGTTTGGGAATTTCTACTAGTATTTCTAAAGAAACTAAAAGAGAATTTCCAAATGGAAAGGAATATAATGTTCAGAAAAGTTATCAAATTTATACTCAAAGAAGGGAATTGTTTGGTGAAAGAAAGAATTCTAATGTTGCATTTGTTAATTTATTGCCTATTAATGAACTTGGAGAAATTGGAAAATCCAGGATTGGTTGGGAGTTCAGAAGGGCACTAAAAAGACAAAAATATGTAACTAAAAATAAACTGAGGACTATTCAGCAGTATATTTTTTCTGAGGATATAAAGAAAATTCTAAATAAAGATCTTTCAGTACTTGAGATAAAGGAAAACAAGCAAGTTAAGTCTAAATCTAAGTGGGTTTATGATTTTCAAGTAAAAGGTTATAATAAATTTATGGCTGGTACAGCACCTATGGCAGTTCATAATTGTATTGGTGGAGTGCCTGGGAATAGAACTACTATGGTTGTTGTTCCTATAATAGCTGCTTTAGGTTATAAGATTGCTAAGACTTCTTCTAGAAGCATTACTTCTCCTTCTGGAACTGCAGATACAATGGAGGTTTTAGCTCCTGTAAATCTTTCTGTGAAGAAAGTTAAGAGAGTGGTTAAGAAAACAAATGGTTGTATTGCTTGGGGAGGAGGAGTTAATTTAGCTGCTGCAGATGATAAGTTGATTAAGATAAGACATCCTTTGAGTATTGATCCTACTGGAATGTTTTTGGCAAGTATAATGGCAAAGAAAAAGGCTGTTGGTGCTACACATATTTTGATTGATATTCCTTGGGGAGCTGGTTCTAAGATTAAATCTAAGAAAGTTGCCTTAAAGTTGAAAAAGATGTTTGTTAAGATTGCAAAAATG
>CAZAKS010000125.1:594-2178 GCA_964485975.1 Candidatus Woesearchaeota archaeon | reverse complement strand
CAAAGCAGCTAATCCTAAAGAGATAATCAATTATTTGGATGAGGAAAAAGATAAGATAAGTGATAAACAGAAAGAAGTTAAAAAAGTTTTACCTGATTTGGTTAGGATTCATTCTGAAAAAAAGGCTAAGACTTCTGTAGAGGTTTATGAAGGAAAAGAAGGATTGAAGACAGTATTGATGGATATTGTAAACTTTGGAAAAGATTTTGTTGCTTTTGGTGCAACGCATAATTTTGAAAGAGTTTTACCTTTATTTTCTAAGATATTTGTCAAAAGACGTTCGCAAAAAGGGATTAGGGCTAAGATAGTTGTAGTTGAAGGTGAGTCGCCAATCAAGACTTCACTTAATGATTATAGGTGGATACCAAAAGCTTATTCATTGCCTTCGTCAACTATAATATATGGTGGAAAAGTAGCTAATTTACTTTGGGGAGATAATCCGTTAGGTATAATAATTAAAAGTAAAGAAGTTGCAGATTCTTATAATTCTTATTTTAAGTTGCTTTGGAAGATTGGGAAGAAGAAATGAGGTTGATAAAATGGTAATAAAAGTCAGAATAGTTGATGTGTATAATATATCTGGAATAGGTGCTGTTCCGGTTGGTGTTGTTACAGAAGGAACATTTAGAATGGGGATGACACTTAATATAAATGGAAAAGTTATGACTGTGAAAACTATTGAGATGAACCATAGGGGAGTAATGGAAGCTAATGTTAACGATAAGATAGGATTTAGTCTAGAAAATGGAGATGTTGATTCTTTGAATAGTGTTAGAGGTACAGAAGTTCAATTTGAAGGTGAAGGTATAAAAGTAAATCAAAAAAAGGGACAGAATCCTACTAAGCCTAAAGGATTTTTTGGAGAGTTGTTTTCTAGATTTAAAAATTAACCAAACTTATAGTATTTCTTCACTGGTTTGGTTATTTTCCAAGTGCACTTTAATCCTTGTGGGAATTGTACATAATCTCCGGCTTTGAAGTTAACTGTTTCTTCATCTGTTACAACTTCTACTTCACCATCTATTAAGATGCATGTTTCTTTGTCAGAGTATTCCCATGGAAACTCAGAAACTTCTTTTTCCCAGATTGGCCAAGATTCTGCTTCTTTTTGTTCTTCTTCAGTTGGTTTTCTAATTGTTATTTTCATGTTTTTAGAATTTTAATAATAAAAATATAAAGTTTTTGGTTTTAGAGAAAATAAAGTAGAAGTTATCTATGCCTATATGGTTTAGCAACTGCCATTGGATTAAACCAAACAGCATTATGTGAGTAAGGAAGATCCATTATGTCTGGTTTTTCCTCTCTCCGACTAGTTCTATGTTTAAGATGATTTGTTCCTTGAGATAAACCCCAAAGTTCAAATCCTGCTGAAATTAAAGCACGATGCATGCCTTCTTCTTCTACAGCAGCATATGCATAAGGCACATTATTATTGTTTTGTGCTGTTCTAATATGCATTCTAACTAATTCAGTCATTATGCCCCTTTTTCTATGGTTTGGATGAACTGCACAATCTGCTATCTCATATATTCTTGAAGTATGGTCATAAATTAAAAATTAAGAATAAAAATTCTCCAATGTTTT
>CAZAKS010000125.1:0-584 GCA_964485975.1 Candidatus Woesearchaeota archaeon | reverse complement strand
AATATAACCTGATGCAATACCTACAATTTTGCCATTATGTTCACATACATACCAAACACATGTTTCATCTTCGAGCGTTTCTCTAGCATCTTTAGCACCCATACCTTCTGGATAATCATCATTAACAAGAAATCCTGATTTCCAAACACGAGCAATTTGACGCGCGACTTCGAATCTATCATTTCTTTTTTTAGGAGATCCATCTTCAAATTTTCTAAAGGAATATCCTTCTCTTCTTAAGCTATGTCTATGATTAGTTTTTGGTTGTGTTCTTATTAATTCATCAATTCCTAAGCGAACTTCTGCATACCTAGCAGCGGAAATTCTTCTTTGTTTATCAAATATATAAACCATATCTATGCCATCACGTAGATTGCCTTGTTGATCTATGAAACCTTGACTATATGTTGCTTCTGGAGAAAAATGAGCTTCTACTGCATATTGTGAAAGATGGTTTGGTAATGTAACATATACCTTAGTAATATCTGGTCGTGACCTGGCTGTTCTGACTGCTTTTCTTAGAAAACTAGCTAGTTTTTCTAATGGTAAACCTTCTACATTATTTATTAATACTTGTTCTTTTT
>CAZAKS010000124.1:0-2304 GCA_964485975.1 Candidatus Woesearchaeota archaeon | reverse complement strand
TTCAAACTAAAATTTCTGAAAATCTTTCTTTTCTTGTCATAACCAAAAGTAACATTCTTAAATTCAATCTCACCCTTTCTAATCTTTAAATCCTTAGCATCTGGAAGATCTTTGATATCATTCTCAATCTTTCCATAATAAAAGATATCTTCAAAATCAACCATAGCCTCATAGTATCTCCTAATACCCCAAACAAAACTAAACAAAGGTCCATACAGATTTGAAAATATAGTATAGATAAATACCAAAGTCCCAATAGTTATCTCACTATTAAGGAAAGCAATCATTGGGAAGTAAATCAATAACAATAAACCTGTTCCTAAGATTAAAGTTTGACCTCCATCTAACCATCTGTAAAAATTCCAATACTTTACAACCATCCTTCTAGTTTTCTCAGTAAACCAGTTGAACTTACTCTTGATTCTTCTTTCTTTACCAAAATACTTAATAGAATCAATGTTCATCATTATATCAGAAATATAAGCCTTCTCATCATCCTCTTGTTTATTCTTGAGGGCTCCAAAAACCTTTTGTTTATTCTGCATATAAACACTATACCCAATAAATATAGCCACAGTTATAACCACTACAAAAGCTGAAGTCGCATCAAAGTAAACAATTGCACTAAATACAACAATTAACTGGAATATTAATGGTGCCGCATTAAAAACTATAACATCAGTCATTCCTTCAATTGCCTTAGATCCCCTAATAACTCTAGAAATCATACTACCTGTCTTATGAGAACTATGGAACCTATGAGATAAATGAATTATATGATTAAAAAATCTCCTCTTTAAATCTCTCATTAAATGTGAATCTAATATATTTAAAAAATGAATCTTCAAAAAATTCACAAAATATCTCATTATAATTACACAAATAAATACAACTAAAACAATCCAAAGAATACTAATATAGTCTCCTCTCAATAAAGTACCGCTCATAAATTCAGTACCATTATCGATAATAACTTTGAATATAAACTTGTCAACAGTATAACTTACCTCTAATAACAAAACAAAAAACAAAAGTATAGCAACTAATGATTTATATTTTCTTAAGAAGGACCAGTAAGTTTTAAAATTATACTTGAAGTCTATATCTTTCTTTGGCTTCTTCATAATATAGTTTTTAGGAGCTATTATAGAATATAAAACTATCGTTTAAGTTTTTTTAAACCAATTGATTATCGACTGATTTCTTACTTCTGGATGAAATAAAATACCATACACTTCCTTTCCCCTTAATTTAATGCCCTGGGTGCATTTTTTAGTTCCAAAAAGTTCCTCAAACTCATCATTTACTTCAATAGCATAATTATGTAAACAATAAGCCTCAAAGTCCTCAGATTGTAGCTTATTTTTAGAATAAACATTAATTTTATGCATTCCAATCTCAGTACATTTCTTCACTTTACAGCCATAAACTATTGCAATAACTTGCATACCTGCACAAATTCCAAGTATTTCTCCATCAAACTCCTTAATCCAAGAAAAATCATGATCTAAATATCTTTTTTCAATCAAAGGAGTTCCAGAAAGTATAATTTTATCATATTTTTTTACATTTTTAACATCTTTATAGTATTTTACATCACATTTACCAATAATTCTTTTTATAGGAAGAATAAACTCCTCATAAGCAAATTCTTCATCATTAAGATTAACAATTAAAATCATTTCAATCTCCCTTTAATATTAAAAACACCAGAATCAATCATATCAACAACCTCAAAATCAATTATTTCAATCTCTTTTTTAAAAAAAGGTGCACCTAACACAGTACTCTCATATTCCCCACCTTCACCAGTGGGAGATATTTTATACTTTCCATGGTACAATTCTAATAATCTATTAATCATATCTTTATCAATAACCTTTCCCAACCACTGAAAATCTAAAGGATAAGCAAAAACTCCAGAAATAATAACCTTAAACTTTTCATCAACAATTTCTTTTAATAATTCTTCTTGATCTCTCTTCCAAAGGGGATTAAAACACCAAAGTCCTAATTTATTGCAAATCTTTTGCACTCTTGTTGCCTGGTAAACACTCTCAACAGCACCTGTAACAATTCCTTCAATTTTATACTTCTTAACTGCGTTTTCAATAGCTATCTCTAAATCTTTCAATTCTTTTTCCTTCTCACCTTTAGTAATCTGTTTCAAAAGAGGCAAACCAATAGCCTTAGCTTGTAAATCAGTAATACTAATATTGGGTGTGTGAAACATAAAACTCTCTTTATTCTCAGAAATAATACTAATTAAACACTTAACATCATGTTTTTCCATAGCATTATACA
>CAZAKS010000123.1:0-2395 GCA_964485975.1 Candidatus Woesearchaeota archaeon | reverse complement strand
AATAGATACCAATAGATACTATGAATACACAAATCAATATAAGATTATCCAAAAATATTCTCTTAGCTAGCAAAAAATACGCAAAAAAACAAGGATTTAGTACAATACAAGAATTCATTAAAGAAACAATAAGAGAGAAACTATTTGGAAAAGAGTTAACTGATGAAGAATATTTTCTAATAAAAAAACTAGTCCAAGCAACAAAAGAAAAGAGTGAATTGGTATCTAAAGAAAAACTTTTCAAAGAACTTGATAGAAAGTAATGAAAATTACAAAATTCTTTTTGAATCAAGCTTCAAAATTAAACTACAAAACCAAACAAATAGTAAAAAACAAGATTAATCAAATAGAAAGCAATCCAACTCATTTCAGAAGAGTCCAAGGTTTCCCACTCCCCTTACACAGAATAAGAATCAAAGATAAAAGAATCATCTATTTATTAGAAAAAGAAGAAATAACCATTCTTTGCATAACAGAAAGAAAATATAATTATAAAGACCTTAAAAAGTATCTTCAAAAATTAGGATATCTTTAAAAAAAAGCATAAACCAGTAATAACAATGGAGTGTATCCAATGTCAAGGTAAACTATACCAACAACCTCTGGTCTGTGGAAAAGATAATTGTCCAATCTACTCAAAGACAAAACTCTTCAAATCACAAAAACTAGAAAAACAAGAATTCTTAGGTACTCCTCCAACAGTTTTTGTAGGAAGATTCAATTACCCAAAAATAAATGTAGGAATTGTAACAACTCCAGAACACACATTAAATGCAGAAATATACGACGATCCTAGAACTTGGGGTAAAAATAAATTACCAATAGAACAAATAGTAGATTTTCGATCTGCACTAATAAATTCAAGATTCCAATCAGAAGTAAAGTTCAACCATACTCTAGAAACAACACAACTAATTGCCCTAACAGAAAAACCAGTAGACACAGAATTCTCATTATTCAAAAAACCAAATTATTCTCTAAAATCTTCACAAATAGAATCCCCACTAGGAGCTTCAGCTCAATTAAAGCAAGCAAAGTTAACAGAAAACCCCAAAATACATCAAAAAGTAGATTACATTTACTCAGATACAGATCTAAAATCCTCACAAGGACTAAACATATTGTACAACAAAGGTTTCGACGAGAACTTCCTCTCAAGAATCTTATCAGTAGGAACTCTAGGGGTAAAAAAAGATAGAAAACTTGTTCCAACAAGATGGTCAATAACAGCAGTTGATGACACACTAGGCAAAGATAGAATAAAACACCTAAAACAATACCCAGAAGCAAATCCAACTTTATTTACTGGTTCATTACATGGAAATTATTACTTCATTTTACTATTCCCAAAAAAATGGTCTTATGAATTATTTGAAACCTATCTTCCGAACACTTTAATGAATCCAAAAGCAGAATTACAAACAACAACAGATCATGAATTCTATGATGGAAGAAAGGGTTATGCACAAAACTGTATAGGTGGTTACTATTCTTGTAGACTTGCAATAACAGACAAACTATCTGAACTACATAGACAAGCATCAATTTTAGTCTTAAGATTCATAACAGATGAATACCATACTCATTTAGGAGTCTGGGTAGTAAGAGAAGCAACAAGACTAGCACTAAATAATAAACTAGAGTTTTCTTCAACAGAAGAACTACTAAACCATACAAAAAAACTAGTAAAGGAAAAATTCAACATTGACATAGAACAATTCTACAAAAAAAGTAAACTATTAGATTTTGTCACAAAACAAAGAAGTTTATTTGAATTCTAATCTTGAATCTCAACTAGATCAACTTCTTAATATCCAACTTCAGCTAATTCCTCTTCTTGCTCCTGTTGATAAAATTCATCAAGCCTTTCTTCTAAATCAACGTCTAACTCTTCTGCAAAAATTTGATTGGTCTTACGCTGCTCATCAATAATATCTATCATTCCTTCTACCAAAAGATCAATTTTTTCATTTGTATGTGAAATTCTATAACAATTAACAATAGAAAGAACAAGAGTAAAAACCACCAACATTGAAAGAACAATCAACAAAATATCTCTCTTTTCCATAAGGAAATAAGAGCTTAGTTAATATATAAATATGTCTATTTGAATTCTAACTTTTCCCCCACAAATCTAAAAAAACTTCCAAAGTCTTAAAAGTATTCTCTCCATAAGCCAACCTCTCCTCAAAAATATATTGTAAAACTCCCAAATCCCATTCATCAACATATTTATATTCCCTTCTCAAAACACAATCTATCCTTCTTGGATCTTCCTTAAAAAAATCTAAAGAACCTACAAAATAATCAGCCCAAGAATTTAAATCTCTTCTAAGCATTGGGTGCTGAGGATAAGAACGAACAATTCGGTGATACTCCCTTACTAATTCTCTGT
>CAZAKS010000122.1:0-2441 GCA_964485975.1 Candidatus Woesearchaeota archaeon | reverse complement strand
CCTGGAAAGTAAATTGGAATCTTAGTCTCTGTATCACTCAAAACAGTAATATCAAAAACACTATTCCCATTGGAATAAGAATATTGATTACTTGTTGGAGAAAAAGTATACAAAAAAATCCCTGCAATCCCTAGGAGAATTATAGCTCCTGCAATTATATATGATATCTGTGTTTTAGCCATATTGATCTAGAATTAATTTATCTGTAACTTTTAATAAATCTTTCCCTTGTATAGTTAGACAATTGTCCTCAAAAGATAATACTGTCTCATTATCTTCTCTAAATATAACAACTCCTATATCACTAGTAGTGTCCTCACAAGTCTTTATAGGCAAAGTTGCACAAGCTTCAGAATCCTCATAACAAGCCTCTGTTGTCCATGTAGTTAATTCCATATTATTATAAAAATCATAAACTGCATTCTGGTAACTATCTTCTGGATTCAAAGAAATGTAAACTTTAGATAAACTATCTAAACTACTAACATCCATTCCTTCAACCTCTAACTCTTTCAATTCTTCAGGATTAGATAATACTACTATTGGATCATCTCCATCATAAGCCAAATAACCTGAATTTGTAGGTACAAAAGTTAATTCTCCATATTCTATCTGTTCTTCTTCATCAGAATTCAAATTAACAACACTCAAAACCATCAACATAATAATAAAAATACCAATTAAATAAGTATAAAGTTCTTTTCTTCTAAAAATTGACTTTTTCTTACCAAAATACTTTCTTTTCTTCATTTTTCTAAAGAATTCTTTCCATTATAAAAAAGTTTTTGTTTTTTAAAATAATAAAAAAAGAAAAAAAGTGAGGTTTATTCCTCAGCTTCTTCTGCTTCTTCAGCTTCTTCTTCAGCTTCTTCTTCAGCTTCTTCTTCAGCTTCTTCAGCTTCTTCAGCTTCTTCTTCAGCTTCTTCTTCAGCTTCCTCTTCTGGTACTGCACCTACTTCAATATCTTCTAGGCTTGTTCCTGTAACAAGAACTTCTGTACCTGTCAGAGTGTAGTCAGCGTAGTTAGCAACAGCTTTTGCAGCTCTTCTTGTGTCATCTGCAGTTGTACCTGCAATCAACATAGCTACATTATCACCATTGTCTGCTAACTTAACTAGAGCTTCACCTTCTTCGAATGACCAACCATCACAGGTTACATCGAATAGGTCTTCTACCAGATCGTTTGCACATGGTCCTCCAACAAGGATTAGTTGGTAGTCACTAGCTGTGGAAACTTCTGATGCTAGTTTTGTAGCTGGTGTAATTTCTGCTACTATAGAGCTTGTTGCACCACTTGAAACAGTTGTGGATGTTCCCTGAACAACAATATTTGCCTTAACTTGGTCATTTGGTATTTCAAAAAGAACTTTGTCATCTTGTCCATTAGAATTTGGATTTAACAACTTAATTCCATAGATAGTTCTATGGTCTTCATCCTTTGTACCATATGTTGTTGTTCCGAATAGAACTTCACTTGCTTCTTCACTGTCTGCTGCTGTACCTAAAGCAGAGATACCAGTTGCTGCTACAGTTGTCCAGTATAGAGTCATATCATCTCTTCCTGAAGCTAACTCATTTGTAGAATCTCCAACAACATCTAAGAATAGACCTAAATAGTTGTTTGAGTCACTCCCATTAGTTGAAACTACGATATTTGTATCTTTTGTGTTTTCGTAGTTAATCCTAAAGATCTCATGAGTTTCGTTTGCAGTCAGTCCACCCCAGTACTTTGTTTTAGACCCATCTTTATAGAATACATCTATAACATTACAACTTGCTCTAGGAGCAGAATTGTTCAATGTACTCGCAGAGTTGTTAAAATACAACCAGATTTCCTCTGTTCTTTTATCAACTGTTTGGTTCAAGGTCACAAAACCAGAACTACCGAAGTTTGAGAAACTTAATTCTAAACCTTCTGGTTCACTTGCTTCAATGTGAATTGCGTCTAAACTATTGTAAATCATACCTGCAGGATCTAATTCATCATATACTTCGAATTTTAGGTCCATATAGTCGTCATCAGCTACTGTTAGACTGTCAAAACAAACCTGTACATATTCATTTGGTAAGTCTATACATTCACCAGCTGTAGCTGGATTATCGTTTGGATTTGTCCAGTAAAACTCATTCTCAATACCAAATGTTTGAGCAGTTCCTTGAGTTTGTAGACCGGATAAAGTCCATACCCAATTTGGATCGGATGTATCTTCACCAATGTATGCATCACCAGCTTCATAAGACTCTGAAGACTCAGCACCAATGATTAATACAGCAGAGGATTCAAGTCTCTCAGTCCTACTAAATGTTGAATCAACTGTAATTTCTACTCCATTTACAACTTGAGTCGCAGCAGAGTTAATAATTTCAGTTGTTCCATCAACAGATACTACTACTGATGAGGATCCAGATTCGTCTAATGTAACAGTTTTGTCTACACCGTC
>CAZAKS010000121.1:0-2456 GCA_964485975.1 Candidatus Woesearchaeota archaeon | reverse complement strand
GTACTTCGGACACTATGAAAGATTTCTAAATGTAACTTGTAAATTCGAATGGAACCTAACAATGGGCAAAGTTTTTGAAAAAGTAAGAAAAAAAGAAAGACATGGAGACTACTTAGGTAAAACAGTACAGTTCATCCCTCATGTTACAAATCAAATTCAAGATTGGATAGTAGAAAGAGGAGAAAAAGAAAATGCAGATCTTGTTCTAATTGAAATTGGAGGAACAGTTGGAGATATTGAAAATGAATTATACATTGAAGCATGTAGACAATTAAGTGATAAAGTTGGAAAATCCAACATAATGTATATCCATCTAACCTACATCCCAATCCCTACTGGAGTTAATGAGCAAAAAACAAAACCTTCACAACAATCAGTAAACTTACTAAGACAAAAGGGTATTCAACCAGATGTAATCATAGGAAGATGTTCAGAATATATTGAAGAAAAAAATAAAGAAAAAATTGCAAGATTCTGTAACATTGATAAAAACGCAGTAATAACTGGATTAGATGTGGATAACATCTATAAAATCCCATCTATCTTTGAAAATGAAGGTCTTGTAGAAATATTACACAAAAAACTACAAATTTATAGTCCACCAGATCTAACCTCTTGGAAAAGACTAGTGGCTAACCTAAATAATCCAGAAAAAAACATCAATATTGCAATCTGTGGAAAATACACAGCACTAGAAGATTCATATGCATCAATTCTTGAAGCATTAAAACATTGTGAAGCTAATCTCAGATGTAAAATTAATTTAAAATGGATTGAAACTTCAGAAAATTCAAATTTTACAGAATTACTAAAAGACATTCAAGGAATTATAGTTCCAGGTGGCTGGGGATCAAGAGGTGTTGAAGGAAAAATTGCAGCAGTAAAATATGTCAGAGAAAACAACATTCCTTTCTTAGGGATCTGTTTTGGTCTACAAATGGCAGTAATTGAATATGCAAGAAACATATGTGGGCTAGCAAAGGCAAACTCATTAGAAGCTGACCCACAAACACCCCACCCCTTAATTTTCCTACTTCCTTCACAAAAAGATGTAGTTGATATGGGAGGAACATTAAGATTAGGGGCTCATGATGTAATAATCAAACAAAATACTAAAGCATTTGAAATGTTTGGAGAGAAAACAAGACAAAGATTTAGACACAGATATGAAGTAAATCCTTCATATATCCAACAACTTGAAGAAAAAGGATTAATATTCTCTGGAATATCAGAAGATGAAGATAATGTAATGCAATTAATTGAATTACCTAATCATCCATATTTTATGGCAGGTCAATTCCATCCAGAATTAACCTCAAAACTAGAAACTCCTCACCCAATGTTCTATGGACTAATAAAAGCCGCAATTGAAAGAAAAAACTTAAATAATCCAGAACCAACAACAAATCTATGAATACAATAATTATTCTACTAATAATACTAATAATAGCTTATATCCTATTCTC
This sequence comes from Candidatus Woesearchaeota archaeon, assembly GCA_964485975.1. Lineage (GTDB taxonomy): Archaea > Nanobdellota > Nanobdellia > SCGC-AAA011-G17 > GW2011-AR17 > JABHZQ01. The sequence continues at coordinate 990 of CAZAKS010000121.1, read as the reverse complement.
AATATTTGCAAAACTAACTAAATTTGTAATGATTACAGGAATAATTATCCTAACTGCAATACTTATAGTCTCCATGATAAACACAATGGCAGATGAACAACCAATAGTTGAAGAAGAAATAAATGTAACTTTAATCACAAATGAAACTCTAGATACTTCTGAGGATTTTAACCAATCTCTTCCTTCCGATGATCAAGAGGAAGGTGGCTAACTTAGGACCCTTATCTTTTTCTATTAAAACATTATAAAACAGTTTAAAGAAATCTTTTGGTTCGTATTCCAAACTCTTACAAATAGTATAAATTTCCTCATGTAAATCTTTATCAGACATTTTATCATCAACTTTATTCAAAACCAAGTTAATTGCCTCTTTTTCTTTAGTAGTAAGTTTCTTACCAACTTTCTTAACAATACTAAATTTCATATCATCTGGAGCATACATTTTCAACCAATTCAAAGCACATTGAGCCCTAACCTTTACTCTCTCAGCATCCTTACCCTTAACATTATAATCCTTAACAACTGCATCTAAATCTCCTTCATAAATCTGAACAAGTGTAGTCAAATGCCTAAAAGAAGGTTGAAAAGGCATCTTCTTAGGAACCTTATCAACTACAGACAACTCATAAATACTCTTTTGATTATCAAACTCTTTATCATTCTTTGCCTCTTGTTCCTTAAAATAAATTCTTTCACATTTATCAAAATCTTCATAAATTTTTATAACATCTAAATCAAAACTTATTGCAAACTCAGCACCAGGTCTTGTTCCTGCAAACAACCACCTAACCATAGTTGGTTCATAAACCTCTAAACAATCTCTTAAAGTAATAACCTCTCCTGAAGAAGAAGAAATCTTACCAGCCCCGCCCTTAATACTAATAAAATTATACATCAAGTAAGTTGGAGCTGTCCAATCATAAAGTTTTACAATCTCTTTACAAGTACTAAAACTTCCCCCCTCTGTTGAATGATCCTTACCTCCAGGTT
>CAZAKS010000120.1:0-2516 GCA_964485975.1 Candidatus Woesearchaeota archaeon | reverse complement strand
ATTAAGATTGTTAAGCATTATGGTCCTAATAAAGAACATAAAGATAGACTGGTACATTTTAAGGAAAAATGGTTTAGAGTTAGATATGAAGAGGATGTTAGCTTTGTTATGAAAGATAGGGATTTTATGCATGTTGAAGAATTGTTTATTGCAATGTTGGATGATGAGTATGTTGGTTCTAAGGTTGGAGAGTTGAAGAGAATAGTATAGAAACATTTATAAATAACCTATTTCTAATAGTTGATATAAATGAGACTTATTCTCAAACAATCTGAGGTGTTATAATATGGATGCTAAAAAAGGTACTACTACATTAGGAATTGTATGTAAGGATGGAATTGTACTGGCAGCTGACAGAAGAGTTAGTGCTGGTTACTTAATTGCCAATAGAAAGGTAAAGAAAGTTTTGCCTGTTGGGGACTATATGGGCCTGACTACAGCTGGGTTGGTTAGTGATATTCAATTGTTTACTAAGATAATTAAGGCTCAAATCATGCTTTTAAAGCTGAGAAAGGGTAAAGATCCACAAGTTAAGGAAGCTGCTAATTTGTTAGCTAATTTAGCTTACTCTAATATTAGGAGACCAAGTATGATCCCTGGGATTGTAGGATTTTTGTTTGCTGGTTGGGATGAAAAAAATAAATATCAATTGTATGAAATTGCATTTGATGGTAGTGTTTTAGAGATTGATGATTATGCTTCTGATGGAAGTGGAAGTGTTGTTACACTTGGAGTGATGGAAACTTTGTTTAAACAAGGAATGACTACAGAAGAAGGAAAAGATTTGGCTGTTAAAGCAATTAGAACAGCAATTGATAGAGATTTAGCAACAGGTGATGGAATTGATATTTTAATGATCAATGAGAAAGGAGCAAAGTACATATTTAACAAAGCAATAAAGAAAACTTTGAAATAAATTTTTCTTTTTTTAAAAAAATGGCAGATATTTTAGCAGAAATTATGAGGAAACTGTCTGATGAGGCGGAAATTTCTCTTTGTAACTTTGAGGGTGCAAATATTATAGTGTACACTAAATCAAAAGAATTCTTTATGGATAATAAAGGAAAGATTAGGGAATTAGTTAATGAATTTAAGAAAAGAATTGAATTGAGACCAGATCCTTCTATGATGTTGGATATGGAAAAGGCTAAGAAAATTATAAAAGATACTATTCCTGAAGATGCTAAATTGGGAGATGTGTTATTTGATCCCCAAAGAAGTATTGTTATATTAGAGGCTGAAAAACCTGGAGTTGCTATTGGTAAGTCTGGTGAGTTGTTGAAAATAATTAAGGAAAAAACTTTATGGGTTCCTATTGTTAGAAGAACTCCTGGAATTAGATCTAAATTAATTGAGAATATTAGGGGTGTACTTTATGAGAATAATGATTTTAGAAAGAAATTCTTAAATGATGTTGGAAAGAGAATTTATGATGGTTGGATAAGAGGTAAGAAAAATGAATGGGTTAGATTAACTTTTTTGGGTGGAGGAAGACAGGTTGGAAGAAGTTGTTTATATTTACAAACACCAGAGTCTAGAATTTTATTAGATTGTGGAATTAATGTTGCTGCTCCAGAAGAGCATGCCTATCCTCTTTTTGATTGTCCAGAATTTAGAATTAATGAGATAGATGCTGTTATTGTATCTCACTCTCACTTAGATCATTGTGCTATGATTCCTTTGTTGATAAAATACGGATATAAAGGACCTATTTATTGTACTGCACCTGTGAGAGATATTATGGCTTTACTTGCTTTGGATTATATTTCAGTGGGTTATCAAGAGATTAAAAATCCACCATTTTCAGCTTCTGATGTTAAGCAGATGGTAAAACAAACTATTTGTTTGGATTATGAAGAGGTTTCAGATATTACACCAGATATTAGAATTACTTTGTATAATGCAGGGCATACTCTTGGAAGTTCTATGGTTCATTTACATATTGGAAATGGATTACATAATTTACTTTATACTGGAGATATGAATTATGAGAAAGCAAATTTATTACCTGCAGCTGTAACAAAGTTCCCAAGATTAGAAACTGTTATTGTTGAGAGTACTTATGGTGCAAAAGATGATATCTTACCTTCAAGAAAGGAGTGTGAGGATCAGTTGTTTGGAATTGTTAATGAGACAGCTAAAAGGGGTGGAAAGGTTTTGATGCCTGTTTTAGGAGTAGGTAGGAGTCAAGAGATTATGATTATTTTGGAAAAAGCAATGAAAGAAGGAAAGATCCCTAAGATTCCAATTTATTTACAGGGAATGGTTTGGGATGTAAACGCAATTCATACTGCTTATCCTGATTTTTTCAGTGCTCAAGTTAAGAGATCAATTTTCCATAAGGATGAGAATCCTTTTTTATCTAAAACTTTTACACAGGTTGCAAGTAGGAAAGAGATGGCTCAAGTTATTGATTCTGGAGATCCATGTATTATTATGGCAACATCTGGTATGATGGTGGGTGGAGCTTCTGTTGAATATTTTAAGAATTTGGCAGAGAACCCAAAACATTCATT
>CAZAKS010000119.1:0-2577 GCA_964485975.1 Candidatus Woesearchaeota archaeon | reverse complement strand
ATAAGAATAAAATAGAGGCAGTTCTGTTTATTAGTGGAAAATATATCGATATTGAAGAGATTGCTAATTTCTGTAATATTGGGAGTATAGGGGTTGTCAGAGATGCTATGGCTGAACTACAAGAGGAATATAATAAAAGGGCGGGCGGTTTGGGGATTTTTGAGGAAAAGGGAAAATATAAACTTAATTTAAAAAAAGAGTATAATCATCTATCTACAAATTTGGTTTCTTCTTGTGAACTAGATGCGCCAACTCAGGCTACTTTGGCTGTAATTGCATATAAACAACCTTCTTTTCAGGCTGAAATTATCAAAATGAGAGGAAATAAGGCTTATGACCATATTAAAACACTTAGGGAGCAAGAGTTTGTTACATCTGAAAAAAGTGGAAGAACTAGGCTATTAAAATTAGCACCCAAATTCTTTGATTACTTTGATGTTGTTGAAAAAGAGATGAAAGAGGAGTTTAGTGAGGTTGGAGATAAGTATAAAGTTGAAGAGACCAAAGATGATAAAACAACACCTGAAGAATGAAAAACAAAAAGGAACTAATTGTAGTTTTGGTAATATTTCTATTATGTTTTGGATTTAATTTATTCTTTTCTTTACAAGTTCCATATTATAGTAGTGATGAAGCATACTTTAATTTGCAGCATTCTGAATATATCAAAGAGAACTTTAACCCCATTGTGTATGATACTCAGAGTTATGGAGGTAACTTTATTTTAAACACTCATGTTTGGCATTATCTGTTAGGGATTATGAGTTTTTCATTGGGAACTCTATTTGCATACAAAATCCTACCTGCACTTTTGGCTGCCCTAGTGGTTGTTTTTGGGTATATGATAGCTAAGCAGATTACTAAGAGTGAGATGGCTGCATTTTTTGGTGCATTTATTTTTGCATTTATTCCAAATTTTATTAATCTAACAATAAATCAAATTTCTCTACAAGTTTTGTTTGTCCCTTTAATGTTGTTATTTATTTATTCTCTTTTGAATATACAAAAAAGAATGGGCTTGTTTTTGATTGTTTCTTTATTGATAATAGTTTTAGAACCTATGAACTTTTTGTTCTTTTTAGCACTTATCCTGTTCCTTATTTTAATGGTTGTAAATGATCTTCCTGTTTTGAAAGCAACAAAGGAGAGTATTTTGTTCTATGTTTTGCTTTTAATCTTATTTAATCTAATTTTGTTTAAGAATCTGTATTTTGATCAGGGATTATTAGCTGTATGGCAAAATATACCTAATCAGTTATATAGTGACTATTTCCAAACAATAGATATTTTAGGAGTTATAGCGAATATTGGAATTATTCCTATTATCTTAGGTATCACTGGTTTAGTTTTTGGATTTTTTACTAAAAATAAAAGGAATATTTACCTTTTTACTTCTATTATTGCTTCCTGTTTAATTTTATTATTATTAGAACTAATTCCTTTTGAATTGGGTATGATGTTGCTTGCAGTTATGTTGTCTATTACTTCAATTATTAGTATTGATAGATTTATAGCTTATATTAAAATCACAAAATTTAGTAGATTTAGATTTTGGATTGTAGGTTTGATTATGGTTATAACTATTGTTAGTTTGATTATCCCTTCTGTTGTCTATGCAAGAGATAAAGTTACTAATGGAGTTTCTTATACTGAAATAGAAGCATTAGAATGGTTGAGAGATAATACTCCAGAAGATAGTGTTGTTGTGGCAAGTGTTTATGAAGGGAATTTAATAAGTACAATTGCTAATAAAATCAATGTTATTGATACTCAATTTATACTTGCAGAAGATAGATATTTAGATATCTCTAATCTGTATAAAACTGAATCTTTAGTAAAAGCTCAAAGAACCTTGGAAGATTATGGTGTAGATTATTTGTATTTTTCAGATAAAGCTAAGGAACTGTATGATGTTGAAGTTCTAAGATATGCTGATGAGGAGATTTGTTTTAAAAATATATTTGAAAATGAAGAAGTTGTTATTTACGAAGTGGTATGCTAAGTATTTAATTTTACTAGCTTGTATTGGGGTTTTGTTAGTTGTGCCTCTCTTGAGAGGAGATAGTGAAGGTTGGGTAGGGAGTGATTCTTATTTGAATTTAAGACTAGCAGAAAATCCAAGTATGTATGATGATTTAAGTTTTGGAGGAAGGTTTGCTGCTTATGAATGGGGAACACCCTTGGTATTAAGTCTTGCACCCAATATCCTAATTAGTGTATTGCCTTTCTTATTTGGTTTATTGACATTTATACTTGTCTGGTTAATTATAAAAAAGTTATATCAAAATAAGAAGATTGAGAAATTGGCAATGATTTTGTTCTTATTATCGCCGACATTTGTTTATTTGTTTAGTTTTGGAAATAATTTGTTTATTCCCACTTTTTTTTGTGTTTTAGCATTTTATCTGTTTATTCAAGATAAAAATTCTTGGTTAAGTATTCCTTTAATCTTGGTCTTGCCTTTTTTTAACATTGTCTTGTTAGCTAGTTTAATGATTTGTATGTTTTTCTATGTATTTTTTCAAGATAAAAAGAAAAAGAATTTAGGAAATTTCTTAGATGAAGCGAAGGAGATTG
>CAZAKS010000118.1:0-2594 GCA_964485975.1 Candidatus Woesearchaeota archaeon | reverse complement strand
TATATAAATTATATAAATTATAATAAGAAAGATTACAATATAAAAAATAAAGGTTAGGTTAATATCCTTCTCTTCCATACTAAGCTCTTCCAGATTTTCCTGATAAAGAGTCAAGTCACATTCCGAAGAGAAATTATAGAAGTGGTTGTAAGCAAATAAAGAGCAATTATCAGTGTTTTTTACAAAAAAGGTATCGTTGCTTAGGAAAATGTTAGAAAGTGCTGTATGGTTGAAATTATTAGCCCTTATGTAAGCAATATAGTAAGGTTTTTTCTCAAAAATAAGATCATAATAATAACTCTGTTTCTCAATATAAGAATCCTCAAAGCTTAATTCAAAATAGCTGTAATTTTCTACTGTAAATACTCCTTTTGTGGTATTCCAATATTCATTTACAACAGTTAAATTAGCAAAAGGCTCTTGAGTATATAGTCTTATGTTTTTATCCTCTGTAATTTGTACTGAATCATCTTCATAATCAGTATGTGAATAGACACACCTTCTACAATATCTTTCACAGTTAATCTCTCTCCAATCCTCCCATTCACAACAATAAGTTTGCCATCTGTAATGATCTAATTTTATCACTGTGTTTATTTTTAATTCTGCTGTTAATGTTCCATCATTGGAAGTAAAAGAATCAGTTTTTCCCGAGCCTTTGAGAAGATTATTCCTATAATAGTAAACATTGGCATAATCTCTAACTAATTCATATTCAGTTCTACAATCTCCGGATCTTGTTCCTGTTGGTAGTTCAATTTCATAATCATATTCACTCAAAACATTGATATAATAATGAACATAAAGAATGTTATTTTCATAAACAGAAGGATAAACTGATAAGAAAGATAACCAAGCACTCTTTATTTGTGTGGAATCATAAATATTAGTGTTATCAGGTGGAGAATCAACTTCAATATATAAATTATACTCCTCAATAAATTCATAATTTGGAAACTCACTATCAGCATACAATAAAGAAGACAAAACCAAATCTTTTTCAGTTTCATTCAACTCAGAATCTAAAACTTCAAGACAATAATCTTCATCATAAGTAAGAGAACAATCAAAAGCTAAAGAAAATGGGAGCAATAAAAGAATCACTCCCAAAAAAATAAATAGTTTCATACAAAGATATACTCCACAATCAAAGGTGCAACCCAGATTATTATCAATCCAATTACAACACCTATTGCCATGTTCTTTGCTTTTTCCTTCTTGCCAGATTCTCCGCCAGCAGTTACAAAAGTAATACCAGCAAATACTAACATTAATACTCCAGCAACAGATGCAGCATATTTAATGAAATTATATATTTTCATCACAGGTGCTAAAATTGCATCAAAAGTATCTTCTTCTTCCTGCGTCAAGTTTCCATTAAAATCAATTTCAGCTGCAACTAAGGGGGTTGCTAATGTTACTAACAAAAGCAACAAAAATAAAATCGGCGCCAATTTCATCGTTCTTTACCTCCTTCTTGTTTTTTAGGGAATAAGTTTCTAAATCCAAGAAAAATATCCTTTTTTTCTTTCACAGGTTTAAGTTCCTGTTTAGGTACGTCTTGGGAAATTTTTTTCTTTGGCTTTTTCTTTGATTTTTTCATTAGATACATTAAAGCCAAAACAATATCAACAATAAGCAATGCAAAGAAAGTTCCCATTAAGAAGCCAATTAATTCACTCATTTTATTACCTCCTTGAGCTTTTTAGCAATTGCAGAGGCCATTAAAACAGGAACTGCATTGCCTATTTGTTTAACTATATCATTTTTAGATCCACAGAAATGAAAATCATCAGGAAAACTTTGTAATCTAGCTAGTTCTCTTGGTGTTAGTAATTTATTTTTGTAAGGATGGATATATATTGGTTTTGTGACTATTGTTTTAGAAGGTTTTTCTGCGAATAGTCTTTGCTTACAACAGTTAAAATTCTTAGCTATCCTTTCTCCTTGTTTTAATCTATTTATTCTTACTATTGTTTCTTCTTTTGGTTTAAAATCTTCATGTGCATTACAATTTTGAGGGATATTTTGTATAGTATCAATTACATTATTCTTTTTTTCTTGTTTTTCAGGAAATAAATCTTGTTGTGTTGCTATAATAATCAATCTTTTCCTATTTTGTGCTACTCCATAATTAGAAGCAGTAAGGATTTTATAAACTACAGAATATCCTAATGAAATAAATGCGTGAATTATTTTATCTATAATTTTTTTATTATCATAATCTTCCATATTTAGAAGGCCGGGAACATTTTCAATAATAGCAATTTTAGGTTCTATTATCCTTACAAACCTTAGAAATTCTTTGTATAACTGATTTCTTTTATCCTTTGGATCTCTTTTTCCACAATAGCTAAATCCCTGACATGGAGGTCCACCGACAATAATTTCAACTTTACCCTTATATATTTCAAGGTCTTTATCTTGAACTTTTGTGATATCATATCCAAGATGCCTTGCATTAGGGTGATTTTTTAGAAATGTTGTTATTGCCGGCTTCCAATGTTCCACAAAGCCAATGACTTCAAAACCTTCTTTTTCAAAGCCATGACTGAAACCTCCACATCCAGAAAATAAATCTATGACTGTAGGAT
>CAZAKS010000117.1:0-2711 GCA_964485975.1 Candidatus Woesearchaeota archaeon | reverse complement strand
CAAATTTCTTTTTCTCTAAAAGATCTACTGTGTTTTGTAATCTGGAAATATCTGCTTCTAAGTTTTCCATGCCTTTGTTTACATCTTTTTCTTGGAATCCCAATCCAGTTTTTCTTCTGTAACCACCCACCATTGCTCCAGAAACTTCAACTAAATCTCCATCTAAGGTTACCATCCTAGATCTTCCAATACCTAATTTTCTAGCTGTTGAAAGACTCTCTACAACTAAAGTTCCCGCAAATACATATTTGAATACATTTTTGAATTTAGAATCATACTTTACAAGATCTATTGCTAAACCTTGAACACCACTTTCATTTTTTAGTTTTTTAACTTCTGGAGATATAATCTTTTCCTTAAGTTTGTTTAATGGTAAGAAGGTAACAACTCCTGATTTACTATCTTTTAATATTTGGATGCACTTAGCTGCAACTGTATCTGTTGATACAACCACACTTCTTAATCTTGCTCCTGCTGCAACCTCAAGTGCCAAGGAATATTTGGAGTCAACTTGTCCTAAGTCTGCTACTTGACCGTATACTCCATGAATTTTCATATCTTTGATCTTTCTAATTGCAAAATCGCCAGATGCTGCTTCCTTTATACCTATACTTCTTGTTCTTAGTTTAGTATACTCATCATTAGCATCCATTAATTTATTTCTTGCAGTTCCTAGTTGAACTGAGAAAACAGAACTTTCATTTAATGAATTTGTTAATTTCTTTGTGATATTCTTGAATTCTTCCCTATTAATTTTTAATTTTGCAAGTTTTTGTTTGTCTTCTTCCTTAAGATTTAGGGTCTTTTCAATTCTTTCTTGTATTGAGCTTAATTGGTATTCTACTTTGTCTTTTTCTCTGATTACTTGCTGTCTCTTTTCTTCTGCATCTAATAGATTTCTTTGTTTATCTTCAACTTTTTTATCTAATTCATCAATTTTTTGTGAAATATCTTCTTTGTCTTCAATTCCATTTCTTTTTTTGTAACTTGCTATTTTTCTTTCTATTGAATCTTGTTTTTTCAAGAAGTTCTCTTTATTTTTTAGAATTGTATCCCTTTTTACAGTTAAAGATTTAATTGTTTTTTCTGATTCAGTTAGAGATTCCCTTAGACTCTTTTTTCTGCCTTTTATTTTCTTTAACTCATTTTCAACAACATCTTTTCTTGTGGATAGTTTGATTATGCTTGTTTTTAGCTCTTCTATTTCTTTTGCTAATTCTCTCTGCCTTTTGTCACCTTTTTCATTTAATTCATTATTGATAGATTCTATTTCTTTTTTCTTATCAATTATTTCTGCCTTTATTTGGTTGATTCCCTCTTGAATTTTGCTGGCCTCTTTTTCATAATTAGCAAATTTCTTTTCTTCAATGTCCAGCTTTTCTTGTTTGCCTTTTAGAAGGAAATTTATTTTCGTTGCTTTGTTTCTTTCAATATTCTTTTCTAATTCTTTGTATTTTATTGCTTGATCTCTGTCTTTCTTTAGATCTTTTAGGGTTTTTTCCCTTTCTGTAAGAATAATATCAGCTTCATTTAATTTTTCTTGAACCTTATTAAGTTCGTTCATGGCTTTGTCTTTCTTTTCCTCAAAAACAGATATACCTGCTATCTCTTCAATTATTTCTCTTCTATCTCCACCCTTCATGTCCATGAATCTTGCAATGTCTCCTTGAAGAACTATGTTGTGTCCATCTGGATCTATTCTTGCTGTTCTTAGTAAGTCTACAACCTGTGCTCTTGTCCTTACTTTATCATTGATGTAATACTTACTGTTTCCTGTTTTTTTAACAATCCTTGTAACTTTGATTTCTTTTTCCTCTACTGGAAATGACTTGTTATCATTGCAGAAATAGATAGAAACCTCTGCTTCTTTTGCAGGAGATCCTTTTTTTCCACCATTGTAGATTAAATTTGCGGATTTTTCAGCTCTTAAGCCTCTTGCTGAGCTTTTACCTAGAACAAAACAGATAGCATCTACTACATTTGACTTTCCATTACCATTTGGACCTATAACACAATTGAAATTGTCTCCTAGAAGTACCTCTGTTTTTTTGGCAAATGACTTGAATCCCCTCGCAGTAATCTTCTTAATGATGGTCATTATTTAATCCTACTATTATAGTATATATAAATCTTTTTATTTTTATTTCTATATTAAAGTGGTTTGTTGTACCTTCTTGTAAGAAGCCCAAGTGTGTCTGAATATTTCTGGGTATTTTTTATGGTATTTTTTTAGAAATTCTTTGGTTTTTGGGTCTGCAGGATATCCAGAGCCAAGATCACCATATTTTTCTCTGAGTTTTTTTATTTCCCCATCCCTTGTTACTTTTGCAAGGATTGAAGCCGCACTAACAATAGGATAAGTATCATCTGCTTTATTTTCTACTATTAGTTTTGTTGGTTTTTTCATAAGATTTTCCATGTAATCTTTGAATGCTGTGTTATTATTGCTTGGGCAATCTACATAGGCTGTATCTGGTTGTAGGTAATTTATTGTCATTGCATATTTAATTGCTTCAAGCCAGTTTAGATTTAGAGTAGGAGAATTAAGTGCATCATCTATTTCACTTGGTGAGATTATGAAGATTTTGTATTTAGTTAGTTCTTTTATTTTTGGGAATAGTTCATTCCTTTGTTTTGGAGATAGGAGTTTAGAATCTTTTGGATTAAGAGCTAATAATTTAGGTAGATCTTTTTCTTCTATTGCAACTCCT
>CAZAKS010000116.1:0-2727 GCA_964485975.1 Candidatus Woesearchaeota archaeon | reverse complement strand
AACTCAACCTGTGGGTAATGGAATTGGTCCTGCTTTGGAGGCAAGGGATGTTATTTCTGTTTTGAAGGGAGAGGGACCTGTTGATTTTAGAGAGAAGAGTATATTTTTAGCTAGTGAATTATTGAAAATGATTGGTGCGTTTAATGCTAAGAAAAAGGTTATTGAAGTATTAGATTCTGGAAAGGCTTATGAGACATTTAGAGAGATTATTGTTGAGCAGGGTGGAAGGAAAAGACCTTCAATTCCAAGAGCTAAATTGTTTTATGAGTATAAGGCTACTAAAAAAGGAGTAATTAAGGAGATACATAATAAAGAGATTGCAAAGGTTGCTAGATTGTCTGGAAGTCCAGAAGATAGTGAAGCAGGGGTTTATTTGAGGTTTAAGAAGGGAAGTATTGTGAGAAAAGGAAATATATTATTTACTATATATGCAAAGAATAACACAAAGCTTGAAACAGCTATAAAATATTTAGGGACAATAAAACCTATTCTTTACTAGTTCTTAGTAGTAACTAAATAGGAAGTTTTATATATATTATATTTTTTTTGTTTTTTTATGACTGATTTAATAGAATGGGAATTTAAAATAGGATGTGGGGTTGCTTTAGTTGCAGCTGCTTATCTTACTGTAAATGCGGCATTACATCCAGTTTTATCTTTTTGGAATAGGCATGTTGATAGTGGAGAAACTACTGTTGTTCTTTCAAATGATTATAATTCTGGGAATGATGAAGGTATGTTTCCAGGGGGATTTGATGAATTTGTGATGTATCCTCCTATTGTGTTAAGGAATAATTTGAGAGGTAGACATGTTGTGTGGGATAGCAATGCAACATTAGATCAAACTATTGGTGCTTTTAAGAATCCAGAATATCAAAATATTGTGTTAATTGGGTATGGTAGTGAATCTAGTTATCTTACTGCAGATGGAGTAATTGATGTAGGAGATTTAGGATATATGGCTGATGAAATTCCTAGGAGAAGAGGAAAATTTGCACAATATACTTGTGGAGAATGGAGAGATGGTATGTCCTTGGCAGATTTCTTATTTTATCCCTCTGAAGATTCAGTACCTGTAAGCTATAATAGAACTGTCTTAAATATTGAATCTTGGTTTCTTTCTTGGTTAAATGTAGTAACTGATTAAATATAATAATTTCTTAACTTAAGTTTCAATAGCATAGTTCCTTAACAGTTTCTTAATTACAATTATATTTATAAAAAGAATCAATAATAGTATTTCTATGGAAGAGATAAAGAAGAGTATTAGAACAATACCTAATTTTCCTAAAGAAGGAATAATGTTTAGAGATATTACTACTTTACTTAGTACTCCTAAGGCTTTTAAGAAAACTATGGACTATTTTATGATTAGATATAAAGGTAGGAAGATTGATAAGATTGTTGGAATTGAGTCTAGGGGGTTTATTTTTGGGGGTGCATTATCATATTTGTTAGGAGTTGGCTTTGTGCCAATAAGAAAGAAAGGGAAATTGCCTGGGGATAAGACTTCAGTTACATATGATTTAGAATATGGGACTGATACAGTAGAGGTACATACTGATGCCATTAGTCCTGGGGAGAATGTATTGGTGATCGACGACCTTATAGCTACAGGAGGAACTTGTTTGGCTGCTTGTCAGCTTATTGAAAATCTTGGTGGAAAGGTTGTTGAATGTGCTTTTATTGTGGATTTACCAGAATTAAAAGGTACAGATAAACTAAAGAATAAAGGATATGATATCTTCTCTTTAGTTGATTTTGAGGGAGAGTAATTATCTTTTCTTTTTAACTTTCTTTTTAGTTACTTTTTTAGTTCTTCCTAGAAGGATTCTTTCCATTTTTACTATTTTGCCTTCTAGCCTATAAATTCTTCGCATACTATAGATCATTGCTACTACAGCTGCTAGTGTTACATAAGAAATAAAAAGTATTTGCATTTCAATTGAAGCCATTTATTATCACCTATCTATCTATAGGTTATTTTTATTTATATAGTTTTCTAAAGGAAAGTCTTATAAATTGTTTGTTAACTGCTTTTTAATAGGATGTTATATAAAAAAGCCTTTGAAACTGCTGAAAAGTACGGCCATATGTATAGAGATATCTGGCCAATTGATTTTACAAGTATGTGGGATAATGGTTCTTTTTTAGATGAAGAAATTCTTGAAGCAATTGCAGATACTAGGGAAACCTTTGAAACTGGTGAAAGAATTCTTAGTGGTTTGATGGGGGCAGTTAAGGGAGATTATCTTACAATTTTTGGTTTTTTACCTGAACAATGCCATATGGTAGAGTTAGAAAAACATACTTATATTTGTAAACATCCTGCACATAATAAACCAAGAATTAGAATTGAAAGGGGTAAAAAAAGAAGTAAATCTAGAGAGAGATTGTTGGGGACAAGAGGAGAGGTAATTAATCCAAGAGAGATTGCAGTTTTTGTTGTTCCAGAAGGAGATTATTCTATTAGTGAGAGTCATGGTGCTCTTTTATATTTGCCTAAAAATGAAAAAAAAGGAGTATTTTTTTCTATGGATGATGTTTTGGGTGATAAAGGAGAGGTTAAGTGTCCTTATTGTCATACTGGTTCTAGTTTAGTTAGAGAAGTTTCGCACTTAACTTTAGTTTATAGAATTAAACCTGATTTGGAAGGATTAACAAGAGATTTGGGTGTTAGAGTTAATCGATCTGAATTGGAATGGGCCTTATCTGATGCACATATTT
>CAZAKS010000115.1:0-2803 GCA_964485975.1 Candidatus Woesearchaeota archaeon | reverse complement strand
CCAAAGATAAACCAAGATATCTAATGGGTGTTGGTGATCCAGAACAGATACTAGAGGCTATTTCAAGAGGTGTTGACATATTTGATTCTATCTTACCTGCAAAACATGCAAGACATGGACAATTATTTACAAAGAAGGGAGTAATTACATTGAAAAAAGGTAAGTATAAGTTTGATAAAAGACCTATTGAAGAAGGATGCACCTGTTCTACATGTAAAAACTTCAAGAAGTTATTTAAGATATTTATTAAAAACAAATGATGCAGCTGGAAAAAGACTAAGAACAATTCATAACCTACATTTCATGAATAATTTTATGAGAGATATAAGAGAAGCAATTAAAGAAAATAGATTTGAAGAATTTAAGAATGAGAGAATTCACCAGCCCAAGTAATTAAAAAATTATACAAAAATCTTTCTGCATCCTCTACAGTTTTTCTAATTCCATACAATGCCTTATTTGAAACTTTTGAAGGTTCCCTAATAGTTTGATGGTGAGGGATGCCTCTTCTTTCCATAATTTCAGGAACAATATCAGTTAAAGCCAATACATGATCGGCAATATCATGCCTTTCATCTAAAATTTTTGTTCTTGTATCCCTAACTTGGTGAATACCGGTTAATTCAGCTAGTGGATAAAATTCATCATCCTCAGTCATCAAATGTAATAACCTAGTATATTGTTCATGTATTCTATTCCATGTCTGTCCTAATGGAACAAAATCACTAAATTCATATCCAGGAAGAAAAGCTTCAGGACTATAGCTAAGATCTTTAATTCTTCTCCTTTCAAAACAATCTAATGGTTCAAACATATATTTTATTTTTTAATAGAAATATATAAGGCTTATGGCCTTAACCTATCTGGATCTCTAGGTAAGAAAACAACCTCTCTTACATTATCCAAACCTAATAATCTCTGAGCAATTCTATCCAAACCTAAACCACAACCTCCATGAGGAGGAGCTCCACATTTGAATAATAAAACATAATCTTCCATAGCATCTAGATCAACATCTTTCTCTTTTGCTTGTTCCTTTAATACTTCATATCTATGCTCTCTCAAAGAACCTGTTGCAATTTCAACTCCTTTAAACAATAGATCAAAACTCTTTGTTCCATTACCATTCTTAACATGATAGAAAGGTCTTTTCTCCCAAGGATAGTTTATTACAAAAACAAAATCACATCCATGCTTTTCTTTTATTAAATCTCCAACTAATTGTTCGGATTCAGAATCTAGATCCTCATTCTCACCCAGTTCTTTGCCTTTATCTTTTAACATCTTTTTTAATTCAACCATTTCAATTCTAGGTATCTTGCCTGGCAAAGCAACCCCAATATCTTCTAAGTTCTTCAAAACCTCTTTCAAATAAGCCTCAGTAACATCCATAATTTCAGATAGATTCTTAACAAATCCCATCTCAAAGTCTACACCAGTAAACTCTGTTTGATGTCTTGAAGTGTTTGATTTTTCTGCTCTAAACACAGTACCAATTTCAAAAACCTTTTCAAAACCAGAACAAACTAGCATCTGTTTATAGATCTGTGGGCTCTGAGACAAATAAGCCTTAGTTCCAAAATAATCAATAGTAAACATATCTGCACCAGATTCAACTCCAGCTGAAGTCATCTTTGGTGTATTAACTGCAATAAAGCCTTGTTTAGTAAAAAAGTCAACAGTTGTTTTGTAAATAGAATCTCTAACTTGGAATATCTTTTGTATTTCTGGTTTTCTTAAATCTAAAAACCTGTAATCTAACCTTGTTGATAGATCGGTATTAATCTCTCCTTTTTCCACAACTTGAATAGGTAGAACTTGTAAAACATCACCTAAAACCTCAACACTATCAACTTGAACCTCATATCCTAACTTAGCAACTTTGTTTTCAACAACCTTTCCTTTGATTTCCACTGCCATTTCTTGCTTTAACTTAGGAACCAAATCAAATGTTTCTTGATTGTCAGATAGTACAACACACTGAATAATTCCTGTCCTATCTCTTAGAAGTAAAAACTTAATCTTAGCAAGATCTCTAATCTCATGTAACCATCCATTTAGGATTACTTCCTTCCCCACCTTAAGATCTTTAATGTAAGTTCTCATACTCCATTAAAACCAGCATCTCTATTTAAATATTTCTAAAACTTAAAACTTAAAAATAACAATAAAACCTCCATTCTCCTCTATAATCATCTTTAAAAACACCTCAAAATTTACCTCATTAATGAACAAAAGAGTAAAAATAGACATTCTCTTAGCAGTCTTCATAGCTGCACTAGTCCTAGCAAATATACTAGGAACAAAGATAACTACTATTTTTGGTATTAGGGTATCAGTTGGGATATTTTTTGTACCTTTTATGTTCTTAGTAACAGACATAGTATCTGAAGTCTATGGAAAAAAGAAAGCAAGACAGTTTGTAATGATTGCAGTATTTGTTCTATTAGTATTATTCGCAGCAACATATTTAGCAATACTTTTACCAGCAAATGAGACCTGGGGAAACCAAGAGGCTTTTGAGTCAATCTTTGGCAGCTCACTAAGAATGATAATCGCTAGTGTGATTGCCTTTGTATTGAGTCAGTTCCATGATGTTTGGACATTTCATGCCCTAAAAAAAGCAACAAAAGGAAAGCTACTCTGGCTTAGAAATAATATTTCCACAATGATTTCACAATTAATAGACACAACTGTGTTTATGTTTGTAGCATTCTACCATATCTCGCCTAAATTTACAACACCATTTATTATCTCACTAATAATTCCTTATTATTTGTTCAAGATTGGTTTTGCAGCTTTG
>CAZAKS010000114.1:0-2826 GCA_964485975.1 Candidatus Woesearchaeota archaeon | reverse complement strand
GATGGCTATTTGGAAAAAAATTCTTATAATTTCTCTTGTTGTTATTTTGGTAATTGGATTGGTTTTAGGTGCTTTTTTTGCTGGGAAGTATTATTTTGAAGGTGAGGAAGAGGTAGATCCTATTTTGAATGATCTTGAAGAGGTTGTTGAGGTTGGGGAAGAGGATGAAGAAGAGAGAGTAGAAGCAGAAGAAGAGGATGAAGAAGAGGAAGAGGTAAGTTCTGGAAGTTCAGGTTCTAGTTCTGGAGGTTCTAGTTCTACTGGTGGTTCGAGTGGGTCAACAAGTTCTAATGAAACTGATTCTGGTGAAGAGGATGAAGAAGTGGTTGAAAGTTGTGATACTGATGGTGGATATGATGTTTGGACAAAAGGAGTTTGCTCAGATTTAGAGGATCCTAATCAAGAGGATTATTGTTTAGATGGAAATTTTAATCCAACTCTTGTAGAGTTTTTGTGTGGAGAGGAAGGAGGGTGTAGTAGTGAACCATATGATTGTAATGAGGATGATGCATTTTGTTTTGAGGGAATTTGTAGATTGTATACTTATGATGGAGATGGAGATGGATGTCCTGATGGAGATGAGTTTGAGTGGGCTACTGATTATGAAGATGAGAATGATGCACCTTGTTTAGATAGTGATGGTGGACATGATGTTTGGACAAAAGGTACTTTGACTGATGCAGATGGAGAGTCAGTTGATAATTGTCCTGGTGGGCCTTTTACAGCAACATTAGAAGAGAATTGGTGTGATGATTGTTTTGCTTGGGGGGAATCTTATAATTGTGAGTTTGATGATGCTTTTTGTTATGATGGTGCTTGTGTAACTTATACTCAAGATACAGATGGTGATGGGTTTACTGATTTTGAAGAGTATAGTATGGATGAGGGAGATATAAACGATCCAAGTTTGCCTGGCTGTGTTAATAGTGATGAGAATTTAGGAGATATGATCCAGGAATTGATAGTAATTGGTACTTGTAGAGATAATGCTGGAGCTGATGAGATGGATTATTGTGATGGTGGACAAGTTTATGAATGGTATTGTCATGATGATACAAATACTTGTGATACTATAGCATTTGTTTGTGGTGAGTTCTTTGGACCATATGTATGTTCTGGTGGAGTTTGTGTAGAAGAATTAATACCTTAAGAAATTTTTTCTTCAGCTATTGAAATTATTGTCATGACTTCTTCCATTGTTTCTGGTCTTGAAGACATTGTTTCTGATTCAATTCCAATTATTTCTAACTTAACTAGAGTTAGATCTTTTCTAAACCATAAAGTAATTCCATCCATTCCTGCTTGATAGACTTGAGATTCATCACTAATACTGATATCTAGTTCTGTTCCTCCAATTCCAATGTAAGGAAGGTAGTCACTTAGATCAGTCATTTCATCAAAGACTCTTACTTCTTGTCTTATCCAGTATTCTCCTTCTAAGGAGGGATAGATTTTCATATTAAAATCATAATTAGACATTTGCATTTCATATTTATCATAATCATCATCTGGTCTACTATATGTTTGTTGAGGGCTGTTACTTGGTGCATAAGTATAGTTAGGTCCCATGTCAGATAGTGTGATTAGTAAGGGGAATTGTTCTTCTAGTTCTTCTGATAGTTCGTTAGATTCTAATTCTTCTGTACAGTAGTCTAGTTCTTCTCCAATAAATAAAGTATATTTATCTGGAATTTGTTCAAAGAAGTATTCTGGAATAAAACAGGTGTTTATTGATCCTGGTCTGGTATAGGAAACTAGACATACTTCACAAGTTCCTACTAGTCCTGCAAATTCACAGCCCATTGTTTCTGATCCTAGGATTTCTACTTCAACTCCATCAATTGTCTCTATAGAAGGGACACAGTTGTCCATGCCAGTACTTTCTATTTCAAAATCTTCTATTTGGCTTGGCATTGTTTCTGAAAGATCTTCTGCTTGGTAAATTTCTTCATTACCACAACCAATAATAAGAAGTAGGACAAATAATATAATTATGAACATACTCTTTTTCATATTTTTTTTAAGGGGGTTTTGATATAAAAAAGTAACTGTTTAGATAGATTTAAATAGGAAATAATTATTTTTAAAGTTATGGAAAAAGATAAAGATTTTATGATACATTTTAGGATAAGAAATGGTAAGATTGCAACTAAGATGACTTCTAATAATGTGCAAGCCCAGGAAAAGGTAGGGTTATTAGAGATTGCTAAGCAACAGATTTTAGATGAGTTAAGAAAAACAAAAAGAGATATTTTTAAAGGAGTAAAAAAAGATGAGTGATTGTATCTTTTGTAAGATTGCAAAGGGTGAGATTCCTTCAGTTAAGATTTGGGAGGATGATGAGTTTTTTGCTATTCTTGATTTATTTCCTAATACAAAAGGAATGACTTTAGTTATACCTAAGAGTCATTATGATTCTGATGTTTTTGAGATGGATGATGAGATTTATCAGAGATTTTTACTTGCTGTAAAGAAAGTTGTTAGGGTTTTGGAAAAAGGGTTGAAAGTGTATTTAGACAATGGAGCTGATAATGAAAAAGAAAAAGAAAAGAAGCATTTTGAAAAAGAACTAAGAGGACGCATGTATATGTGATTTATCGGCGTTTATTAAGTTATAATCATTAATTGTTTTTTTGTTTATATAGTAGGTATATGTCTAGCAAAAAAACAATTTCCATAAATCCAGATTTATTTAAAGTTGGCGGAAGAAAGAAAAATTCAGCGAATAAATCGGCTAAACGAGGTAGAAAACCAAAACCGAGAGCGGATCTTATTAAACCAAACACTTTAAAGAAAAATTTACTGCAACGAATAAAAGATCATCAG
>CAZAKS010000113.1:0-2875 GCA_964485975.1 Candidatus Woesearchaeota archaeon | reverse complement strand
GATTCCTCCGAAAGATATTATTGAAAGAATGTTGGCTCATGAGAAAAAAGTAGTATCTGCTGTGGTGTTTAATAGTTATAAAAGGAAATTGCTTCCAATGGTTTGGAAAGAAAGTAGAGATAGGTTGAGATTCTTAAATCCTGAAGAGCTTAACCCTCCAAGATTAGAGAAAGTTAGGGCAGTAAGTATGAGTTGCCTTTTGATTCATAAGGATGTATTAAAAGAAATAGAATTTAGATATGAAGAGGATAAAAATTGCTTTGATGATATGTATTTTTCAAATGATTTAAAAGAAAAGGGAATTTCCTTATATGTGGATACATCAATAAAATGCAAACACTTAATCAAGAACAAAAGTTGGAAGGACATCCAAAAGTTTTAGTTGGTTGTCCAACCTCAGTACATAAAAGGTATTGTTTAGGTAGGTATGCTAGAAGAGTTAAGGAATTAACTTACCCTAATTATGATCTTCTTATCGTCGATAATAGTGAAAATAATGATTATATTGGTTTGATAAAAGAGTCAGGTCTTCCAGCAGTGAAGGATGAGTATTCAGATAGTGCAAGAGAGAGAATTATTAATTCAAGGAATATTTTAAGGAAAGAAGTGTTGGAAAAATATGATTACTTCTTATCTTTAGAACAGGATGTGATTCCTCCGAAAGATATTATTGAAAGAATGTTAAAATCAGGTAAGAAATTGGTTACTGGAGTGTATTATAATTTTCAAATGATTAATGGAAAGAATCAATTAAGACCTCTTTTATGGAAAAGAATCGGGAAAGATAGAGTAAAGGCACTTTCATTTGAGGAGATTGAAGGGGGTTCTTTAATGGAGGTAGGTGCTTGTGGTTTGGGTTGTTTATTAATAGATAAGGAAATACTTAAAAACATCAAGTTTAGATATGATCCAAATGATAATGGCTTCGACGATATGTGGTTCTGTCAGGACACATTCAATCAAGGTCATAAAATATTTGCAGATACTTCCTTAAAATGTAAACACTTGATAAAAGGTGGTGGATGGGAAGGGATAAAAAAATGAAACCAAAAATATTAGTGGGATGTCCAACATCATATCATAAGGACTATTGTTTAACAAAATATATGCAAGGATTAAAGGAATTAACTTACCCTAATAAAAAAATTCTAATAGTTGAGAATTCAAAAAATGATGAATATTTTAATTTAATAAAAACTTTTGATGTTTCTGTTGTAAAGGGGCCCTGGTTTGAGGGGGCAGTGGATAGGATTATTGCTTCTAGGAATTTGTTGAGGAAGGAAGTTTTAGAAGGAGATTATGATTACTTCTTATCTTTAGAACAGGATGTGATTCCTCCTGCTGATTTGATAGAGAGGATGTTGTCCCATGGTAAGAAATTAATTACTGGAGTATATTTTGCAAATAATCGGTTTGAGGATGGTACAATAAAGCTTATTCCTTTGGTGTATAAGTTAAAAGATCCTGAATCTTTGACAATGTATCCTTTAGAGGATTTGGAGTTGTGGGAGGAGCCTGGTTTGTATCCAGTTGTTTCTGCAGGTTTAGGTTGTTTGTTAATCCATAGAGATATTTTGAAGGAGATAGAGTTTAGATCAGAGAATAAACACTTTGATGATAGGTTTTTCTTTGTAGATTGTCATACTAAGAAGATTGAAGCATTTTGTGATACAACAATTAAATGTAAACATCTTATTGATAGGCCTATACCTTGGAGCCAAATTAAGAAATAATAAAGTTTAAATAAAATTGAGATATATGAATAGTATGGAAATTTCAGAACAACTACTAAATATGTTAAGATGTCCTTCTTGTCAGAATAGTTTGAAGTATAATTCGGCTAAAGAGAATCTAGCTTGCTGGAGATGTGGCAAAGAATACCTTTTAGATGATGAGATTCCAGTGTTTAAAAAAGAATAAAGTTTTTAAATGCCCTTTTTTTCTAATAACTAATGCCGAGGTGGCGCAATCTGGTACCGCGCAGGCCTTGAGAGTATATCCTAGAAAGCCTGTTTCCTTCTGGATATCTGGGTTCGAATCCCAGCCTCGGCGTAATAGTTCTGTTTAGACTTCCATACAGTATAAGGTAGTAAAAAGGTATGGGCATCTAAGCTCTGTTTAGACTCCCAAAAATGTATTACCTAATCTTAAATATGACTTCCTGGCATTAGCTTAAGAGGAGGTAAAAATGGCAGAAGATGATATCTATGGGAGTAAAACAAAGTATGAAAACTTTGTTAATAATCTTTCAAAAGTTTTGGTTAAACCCAAAAATGGAGTTTATTATTGTAAAAATAAGAAGAATTTAAAATATTTTAAGAAATTATTTGATTGTTTTGAAGCTAAGGATTTGAGCTATATTAGAAGAAATAAGATTATCTACAATCTTAGAATCATTACTTTTGCAACTAAGAAAGATCTAAAAGATTGTGATAGAGATGAAATTAATAAAATAATTGCATTTATGCATAAGAGATATCATTCTATAGAAAGTAAAAAAGATTTTATCAAAGATATTAAAGTGATATGGAAATTATTATTTCCTGAAAAAGATTCTCAGGGAAGGTTGGATGAAACCTTAACTCCTTATGCAGTGAGACATCTTTCTTGGAAAATTGACAAAAGTAAAGAGAAATTAAGGAATGATAGAATTACCCATGAAGAATTTAAGAAGATTTTAAACTTCTTTTCAAATGATCCAAAAATTCAAGCTTACTTGATGTTGGCTTTTGAATCTCTTGGTAGGCCACAAGAACTACTCTATACAAAGATTAAAGATTATGAGTTCAATGATAACTTTGCAAAGGTTTGGATTAGTTCACATGGAAAAGAAGGTACTGGCTTCTTACAATGTATTGACTCTTATCCTTATGTG
>CAZAKS010000112.1:0-2880 GCA_964485975.1 Candidatus Woesearchaeota archaeon | reverse complement strand
ACCCACTATCTGGATCATAACATTCAGTAATACTGTACATAGAATCAAGAACTGTTAAAGGTGTATCCTTTCCATCCATGGTTGCAGAAAGATCATTCCAATTAGCACTAAACCTTCCACAACAGTTTCCAAAACTACATCGATCGCCCCTAAGAGTAATATCACATCTAGCTAAATCATCTAAAGACAAAGCTTCTAATTGTTCATAAGTCAAAGCAACTCTTTCTACAGTAAGCTCATCATTTCTCAAAGCCCTTCCAGTTAATTCCCCAAACACTCTGGGGATTGGTTCTGGGTCTGGCATATAAAATCCTACCATAAAACAAAGAATTATTATTCTCTTTTTAAATTTAACTCAACTTCTTTTCTTCAACCTATAATAAATCCTTTTAACAAATAAAGAAATAAAACCAATTACCATAACAAGTAAAACATATGGTGCAATTCCAACCTCATGATGTCCCTTTCTGTTCATTTTCTATAAAATCTATCTCTTATAGAATAAAGAACTAAACAAATTCTATCAAATCTAGTTGGTTTTAGTTCAAGCAAACTTTCCCCACCAGGTAGAGGTGTTGACAATACTCTCTCCCTTCTCCTTTCATAAGCTTCAGGATCATGAAATAACATTCTCTGTCTTCTTGTTAAATAACCACCCAGAGGCTTACGATCTCCAATCAATTCATCTATCCCTCTTTCAACTTCCTCATGTGAAACTAACCTACACCCTGCAGGACTTAAACTAGAACAACTTCCACCCATAATAATATTATATTATAATAATATAAAAAACTATCCTAAATCTCAGTCTCTCCACCAATTGAGTAATACATCATCAACTCAAAAATAGGCAAATTACCTAAACTCTTTAAACAAACATGACAATATCCTTTATGATCTTCATAAGAACCTCTTTCTTCTAATCTACTCAAAATCTCCTCTCTAATATACAAACGAAGATATTCTCCGGTCTTATTATCAATTAAAACCCTTTCACAAGCCTCTTGACATTTCTTATCATCAACAAGCACTTCCAAAACACCTCTTTCAAAGCTTGTATTAACATGAACTCCCTCTAATTGTTCAGATCTAAGCTGTTCAATCTCTCCATCTTCAAAAAAGACATAAATATCATTACTAGGTAAAGTACAACCAATCATAATAAAGAGAATCAATCAAATACTTATATTATTTTAGCCAGAAAATTTACTCCTAACCTGTAACTAAAACAGTTAACTTTATAAAGGGTGAGTTAAACTTCAAATCAAGCATATTTATGCTAAGGAGAGCAAAAAATGGATAATAGAAGGGGCGGTTTTAACCAAGGCCCAAGAGAAATGCACAAAGCAACTTGTGCAGAATGTGGTGAAGAATGTGAAGTCCCATTTAAACCAACAGAAGGCAGAGATGTATTCTGCAGAGACTGTTTTAGAAAAAATAAGAGATTTTAATTTTATATTTCTTAATAGTTTTATTTTTTTATTTTTTTACCAATTTTCTTGTTTCATCAAGATATAACTTAGTATAATATTTTTTGTAGAATTCCCTATCATCCATACTAATAGATTTATCAGCATCATAAATAATTTTACCTTCTAATAAATTAGCATCACCAAACTTTCTCCTATGTGGACTTGAATGATTCAACATAATCTCTTTAACTTTATCTATTCTATCTTCAGGATATCCCTCTTTCTTAAGAAAAGTTTCAGCCACTTTAATACTAGCTTCTACATGAGTTTCATATTTTCTATAATCTATATCATGAAAAATAACTGCAAGCTTTAAGGCTTCATAATCTACATCTTCTAATTGTTCTGCAATCTCAAGAGCTCTTTTAAGAACATTTTTAATATGACTCCATTGATGAAAAGGATCATTTTTCTTATATTCTTCTTTTGCAAATTCCTCAGCTTTTTGAATAATATCCATAGTTTAAAATCTCCTTGTTCTTAAATTATGTTCTCTCATTAAACCATCAATACTATCTGTTCTTAAACCTCTTATCAAAGTAACTGTAAGTGCTCTTTTTCTAAATTCTAATTTCCTTCCATCAGAAACAACTTGAGGCACTCTTGGTCTTAAATCTCCCACCCTATATCTTGCTTCATAACTACATAAAGGTTCTTGATAATCTGCCATAGAATAAAACCATAGAACCAGAGTATAAAAATTTTATTATTCTCAAGATTAGATTTACTATAAATTTAAATATTCTTAAGAAATTAACATTATCTATGTATAGAAGATCTGATCCAAGACATCCAAGTTGGGAAAAAGTTGATACTGGTGTAGTCCTTATCCCTGTAAAGTTCCCACCATCAGATGATTTTGCAAGACAATCATCAGAAGTAGCAGGAAGAATTATTGCATATTGGAGAGCACAAAGATATCAAAGAGATCAACCAAAAAAATTAGAAACTCCTTCTGGATTAGAACATTTAGTTATCTAAATCTATTTAAATTCAAATAAAATAACTAAGCTTATGTCAGAAGATAAACTAAGAGATATACCTCTTGAATTATTAATAGTTCTAGCAAATTCAGATGTTGTATTAGACACAAAAGGATACTCTGGGATTCAATTTACTTATGGAGCAGGATGTTTATTTATAGGTCCTGAAAACCCCCACACATTAGATTGGAAGATTGACCCAAGACATCCAAATTCTAGATATCCCATCAGAGATGTTAGAGCAGAAAGCACCCCTCACGATTTAGTTTTGATAGGATTAATGGGATTAACTACAACTGAAACCTTTGCAATACACAGAACAGCAGAATCACTTCCTAATTATGATGGATACAGAGTTATACCTTGGGAAATGTATCAAGCAATGAGATCCAAGACTCCTTCTTTATAATACTATAACAGCAGTT
>CAZAKS010000111.1:0-2929 GCA_964485975.1 Candidatus Woesearchaeota archaeon | reverse complement strand
CCTAAATGAGAATCTAGTAAAATATCAACCTTCTTAGAACTTACTGCCATTCTATTAACCTTATCACTTCCACCCTTAATAACAACAAACTTCTCTCTACAGAATTTGTTTGCAGATTCTACATTCTTATCAAATAAGTTAATATCCATAAAATAAAAGAAATAATAGAAATTTAAAAAACTAACTAATAATATTGGTCATCATCAAGGAGCTCTTCAGTACCCTTATCCAACATCTGTTCAGCACTATTTCCGATGTTTAACGGGGCGTCTGGTTTGTACACTTGTTTTTCTTCCTCTTTTAACTCGTTTTGGTCTTTTTTTAATTTTTTTTTAACTTCTTTCTTCTTTACAACCTTTTTTTCGAGTTTTTTCTCTGCTTTCTTCTCAACCTTCTTCACTACTGGTTTCTTCTCAACCTTCTTCTCCACTTTCAAACCAAGAACCTCTTTGATCATGTCATCACTTATTTTTGTCTCACCAAAATTAACAGCATGTTTACATAAAGACTCACAATTCTTTAACATCTTCCTAACATTCTTATCAGAATTATTATATACAGTCTTTATTACATCATCAGTTAGTAAAGGCAAAGAACCAACTCTTCTTCTAACCAAAGTAACAACCTCGGCCTCAGTTAATTTTCTCAACTTTACATCTTTAGCCACTTTCTTAAGATTATCATCAATCTCGTCTTTCTTGAATTCTTTTCCAACAAAGACAATAGACTTCAAATAACCTTCTTGGTAGTAAGAATACAACTTACTGTAGTCTTTAGCACCTAGCTCTTGAGCTTCATCTAATAATAAGATCATATCTTTAGGTTTCATGTCAAACAGTTTTCCCCAGAAGCCATATCTTCCATTAAGTAATTTCTTAACATTTAATCTTGCTTCCATTCTATTACAACTATAATAGATAACTTGTTTTTTACCACCAAAATCATTGATAAGTCTTTTCAAAATTGTACTTTTACCCTCACCATACTCACCTTCTAAAAAAAACATCTTTTTATTTAGCACATTAAAGGCAATCTCATCAACAATTTCCTCATAACCAACAATTTGGTCAGAGTAAATAGCAGGTTTTATGCTAAATGGATTATTGAAAAATCCTAGTTCTCGAAACCATACTGAATTCATTTTTTACCCCTCTCTAAGATGTTTTTAACTTCATCTTCTTTTATATCTTTATTATCAATGTAAGCTTTACATATAATCTCACAGTTTTCCATAAACTTTTTCATGTTCTTGTCAGATTCTTTGTATACAGCTTTTATAACTCTATCTGTCAGCATTTCATTTCCAAGTCTTTCTCTTACAACTTGAACAGCTTCATAGTCACTAAGCTTTCCTACTTGAAGTTTTTTCCAAACTCTTTGTTTTAAACTAGGGCTTAGTTTTAATTCTTCAGGCTTGCTTGTACCTAATATAACTGTTCTAACATAGTTCTGATCAAAGTAATACTTAATCCTCTCCATGTTTTTTTCTGAAATGTGTTCAACATCGTCTAATAATAGAATAATATTCTTTGGATTTTTTCTAAACCATCCTTTTTTCTTGTTAATTAAACTTTCAACATTCAATTCTTTGTCAAGATTCTTACCATTAACATAGGCAATCTTTCCCTTACCACCAAATTTTCTAACAATCTCTTTCATAACTCTGGTTTTACCACTACCTTCTTCACCCTGAATTACAATAATATTGCCAGACATAATAGAATAAAAAACTTCATCTAGTAAATCCTCATTTCCAACATATTTGGAGTCTGTACCAAATGGATTTTCATCAAAATCTAATTCTTCATACCATTCCATTTTATTCCAACTCCCGAGCTCTCTTTCTGAACTCTTCTGCTCTTTCATACAGTTCGTCAGCTAGATCATAAAATCCATCTTTGTATGCTTTTTGGCCTCTCTTGTGTGCCTTTCTAGCTTTTCTATAGAACTTGTTAGCACTATCTTTAACAATGTAGTACCCTATCATATATAGGACAATAAGCCCGATTATTATTAATATTATTTTCCAAATAATTTTATCCCCCTCCCTTAGTAATTGACTGAAAAAAGTAGAATTATGTGAATTTATAAGCTTTTTTATGATTCACTACTCATATCTCGTATAAGAGTGTTTCTCTTCGGTAGTTAAATATTAGAATAAATTTTCAAAGAAATATATAATTTTTAGATAAAAAGGAACACCACTAACCTCAACTTCTTGAATAAAACTCTCTGAATACTCTACACCTAATGCATCCTCATAGGTTAAATCCATTTGAATAAAGCCCTTTGCAAATCTTTTTCCATCAATAGGCAAGGTAAAAGAATACTCCTCATTAATTTCATTAACACTAATATCTCCATACTCAGCAATATCAATATCAATATCTTTTGCTTTACCTGTACTATCTAAATTAAAATCAAAATTAATAGTATCACCATAATCAAATTCCAAAGGATCAATAGTTATTTTAAACTCGGGTTTATCGACGATAGTTAAATCAAAATATTCATATTTTACCTTTTCATTTTTTTCAGCAATAACAACATATCTTTGAGAATTATAATCTTCCATATCTAAATCCCAAGTAAAGGAATCACTTTGACAATCATCACTAAAACAAACTTGATCAATACTTCCATCAACTTCACAAGTTAGTATTCCTTCTTCTTCAGAGTAGTAAGCCTCTCTATCCATTGAACAATCTAATTCCACACCAGTTAATACCTCTCCATTTTCTTCTCCAGATAAAAGTGCAATCATCTCTTCAGCATCACTCTCAGTAATAACCTCTTTATTAGCACCAAAATTAAAACTATCTTCAGCAATTCCACCATACATTGTCTCTGCTTCTAAATGGGTTGTATAAATAACATTTTCTTCTAAAATATTATTAACCTTTACAATGAAAAAAATATTCTTTTCTTC
>CAZAKS010000110.1:0-2939 GCA_964485975.1 Candidatus Woesearchaeota archaeon | reverse complement strand
GATTAATCACTTATCGGATAAAGCTTACTTTTCGTTTGCTTATCGGGCAAAGCCGAAATATGAGTAAGATTTATATAGTGTTAATGGATGGTAAAGTTGATGAACAGAAAAAAATGGGTAATTATTCTTTGTGTGTTAGGAGTTTTAGTAGCTGGCTATCTTTCTTACATGTTCTATTCTGAAAATCATAGTGTTTGTGATATTAATGAAACATTTGATTGTACATCAGTTCATCAAAGTGATTATGCTTTGTTTGCAGGTATTCCAGTTGCTATACTTGGATTAGTGGGATATATGTTAATTCTCCTATTTGCAATGTGGAAATTTGATTTAGTTAAGTGGACATCTCTTTTTGGAACTTTATTTTCACTAAGATTAACTTGGGCAGAATTCTTTGTTATCAATAAGTTTTGTATTTTCTGTTTAATATCTCAAGTGATTATAATAGCAATATTCTTAATAAGTGTTAAATGGAAGAAATACTTAAGATAATTTTTTTGCATATTCTTGATCATCACCCAAAATATGGTTAATCAACCAATCACCAAGAAACTTTTTTGCTTTTTCACCAAGAGCCTTAAGATCTATTGAAAGGGATCCAGAACTAGGATTTAATTTACCAACCTCTTCCTTAAATTCTAGCATAAACTTAACAAAATTAGCATGAACTTTCTTATGTTTTTCCAAACCAGAAAAGTTTATTTTTTCCATATACTCTTCTTCATAAGAAAAATGTTCATTAACATAATCTTCAAGAAATCTTACAATATCTCTTACTGCAGATAATTCTTGATTAGAATTTAAAGCATCTATCAATTTATTAATTTGATCTATAAGTTTTTTATGTTGGTTATCAATATTCTCTTCACCAACAGACATCTCTTCTTTCCACTCAATTGCCATAATATAATCTTAATTTTAATGTTTTTAAGTTTTTCTCTAATAAAAAGATATTTAAACAAACCCATCCTAGAAAAAAATATGAAAGAGGTGTCAGATAGAGAGAGGAGTTTACCTCATGGTGTTATTCAAAAACTATTGAGAATTGCAGAAGAAGAAAAAAACATTATTTCTTTAGGTCCAGGTGAACCAGATTTTGAAATGCCGGCACCATTAATAAGAAAAGCACACACTATACTAAATAACCATAAGAAAAATCAAGTTACTCATTATGCTGCAACTCACGGGGTTCCAGAATTAAGAGATGAAA
Source organism: Candidatus Woesearchaeota archaeon (assembly GCA_964485975.1). Classification (GTDB taxonomy): domain Archaea; phylum Nanobdellota; class Nanobdellia; order SCGC-AAA011-G17; family GW2011-AR17; genus JABHZQ01. Next base: position 1,729 of record CAZAKS010000110.1, on the reverse strand, counting down.
TAAGAAAAAAATTAAAGAAAAGAAACAAAATAAGTGCAAGAGATGACGAAGTTCTAGTCACAACAGGTAGTCAAAGTGGTTTATTTGCTTCTTTGCTAAGTGCATTAGATCCAGGAGAACAGATAATCCTTCCAAATCCAGGATATATGGCTTATTTACCAGAAACAAATCTAGTTAGTGGTGTTCCAGTATTTGCCAAATGTACTGAAAAAGAAGATTTTTGTATTCATGCAGAATCAATAAAAAATAATGTTACTAAAAAAACAAGAGCTATTTTAATTAATACTCCATCTAATCCAACAGGTGCCGTTCTAAGCAAAAAACAGTTAGAAGAAATAGCAGATGTTGTTGTTGATAAAGATCTCTATATTTTTTGTGATGAGGCTTATGAAGATATAATCTATGATGATAAAAAACATATTTCCATGAGATCATTAAATGGAATGAAGGATTATGCTGCTAGTTTCTATACATTTTCAAAAAGTTATGCAATGTGTGGATTTAGACTAGGTTATTGTTGTGGTCCAAAAGAAATAATTGAAGCAATGGAACATTCTTTACACTATATGACAATAAGTGCCCCACATATATCTCAACTATTAGCAATTGAAGCATTAAAAATGAAAAGAAAGTACATTAATCATATGGTCAAAGAGTATGATAGAAGAAGAAAGATGATTGTTCCTAGGTTAAATGAGATGGGATTAACAACATCCATGCCAGGAGGAGCTTTCTATGCCTTTTCAAGTATCAAAAACTTTTCAAAAGACAGTGCTAAATTTGCAGGCAAATTATTGAAAAAATCAAAAGTTGCAGTTGTTCCCGGAACTGAGTTTGGAAAATATGGAGAAGGATACTTAAGATTCAGTTTTGCAACAGATTATAGGTTAATTAAACAAGCAATGAATAGATTAGAAAAATTTCTAAAAAAGAAACAATATCGTTAATGATTGTACTTCTTATGGTAACCATCCCAAACCCCATTAAACAAAGCTCCAATTTTACCCTTACTATAACCTGTAATATCTTGAGTTCCACCCTTTCCAAACTTATCAGGAAAATGGTCTCTTAATAATCCCCTTTTTGCAGCTGTATCTTTCCAAACCTTTTCTTGTAATCTTCCACCAAGCCTTAAGAATCTAATAATATTATTTGATTTTTGTTTAGCCTCTTCTAATTCTTCACCAACAGATCTTCCTACTAATTCTCTCTCTAATAAACCCACCTCATAAAGAAACTCATCCTCAATAACACCATCTCTCTCACATAACTTGACATATTCTAAAGCATCTCTAGAAGCAAGGGCATCAGATCTATCTAATCCTTTTTCATAAACCTTTACTGGAAATCTGAATGGTGCCTGATAAAGGGCTTGAACTGGTCTAGAATCAACTCTATGAATTGGGGCCTTTCGTCTAGGCTTTCCTCTTTCTTTACCATCATCCAAAAAACTAGTTTGTGTTAAAACCATAATAAAATAGCTGATTCTACCCTTTATAAACCTTTCTATTTTGTAACTACTTCAAAGTAATTAATAATCCTTATAACTCTGATAAGTATATTATTATCATGCATCATGAAAGCAAAGTAGTAGAAAACATCCTAAAAGAAGTAGGAAATGCAAAAAAAGTTAAAATTCTAGTTGGAGAACTCACTGGCTACACAGTAGAAGAGATAAAAAGAGCACTAGAACCAAGAATTGAATGTGAAGTTGAAGAAGAAAAAGGCC
>CAZAKS010000109.1:0-3017 GCA_964485975.1 Candidatus Woesearchaeota archaeon | reverse complement strand
ATTAAGAATAGCCACTTTTTTACTATTATCTAACTTTAAAATCTGAAATTGTCCTAATCCAAATGTTTCAAAGATATCTTGGCTAGATTTAACAATCCCAGAACTGGTAGAACCCATTTTTTTAGCATAGGTTTCCATAGTGTCTTGTATATTTTTCTTTACAATACTATAGACTCTATCATGATCAATAAGTTGCAATTCAGCCATTAGATTAGAAGGGAACATTATCTGTGTTTGTCCTAAAATTTCAATTTTTCCTTTATCTATTATAAACTGCCTAACAAATAATAGTTTCTTTAAAAATGGGGATAGCATTCTTCTTCTTACTATAATTGTAATTATTTATATATAAATATTTGTATATCTCAAGAATTTAGGTGGTTTAATACAATAAACTTTATAAACCACCCCACACACGATATGTTGTGGGTCAAATAGATCCAACACACAACAGGTTGTGTTCACTGAACAATGAAATGTCCATTTTGTCATCACACAGAAAGTAAAGTTATGGATAAAAGGGAAACTGAAGCAGATATGGCCACTAGAAGGCGTAGAGAGTGCTTGAATTGTGAAAAAAGATACACAACTTATGAAAGAATTGATGACATTCCTTTGATAATACTAAAGAAAAATGGGAGAAAGGAGTCCTACAGTAGAGAAAAGTTAAAAAAAGGAATGGTCCTAGCATGTGAGAAAAGAGAAGTTGATTGCGAAAAAATAGACAGAGCAGTTGACCAAATTGAAGCAAGATTAAGAGACTATAAAACACCCGAAATCAAGTCTGTGATTGTCGGAAAATATGTTTTAACAAAATTAAAAGGTCTTGACAAAGTTGCTTATATTCGTTTTGCCTCGGTTCATAAAGAATTTAGAGATATTGAAGAGATGCAAGCAGAAGTAAAAAAATTGTCTAAATAAGGGGGGATTATCATGGTTTCACAAGTAAAAAAGAGAAATGGAACTGTAGTTTTATTTAATAAAGATAAAGTAATAAATGCAATATTCAGAGCTGCAACAGCAGTCGGTGGTAAAGACAAAGATACAGCTAGAGAGCTAGCAGAAGAGATTGTAAAAAAAGTTGATGAAACTTACAAAGATGAAATACCTTCTGTTGAAAATATTCAAGATATAATTGAAGATGTTCTAATTGATAATCGTCATAGTCAAACAGCAAAAGCTTACATTAGATATAGACAAAGAAGAAAAGAAGTAAGAGATGCTAAAAAAACCATTCTTGATGTTGATAAAACAATGCAAGAATACCTTGGAAGATTAGATTGGAGAGTAAATGAAAATAGTAATGTTGGATTTTCTCTTGGGGGTTTAATCCTTTATGTTTCAGGTAAAATCACTGCAAACTACTGGTTAAACAATATCTATCCTCCTGAAGTTAAAGAAGCACACAACAAAGGAGACTTCCATGTTCATGACTTAAGTATGTTTTGTGGTTACTGTGCAGGTTGGTCTCTAAAACAACTTTTATTCGAAGGGTTTGGAGGAGTAGCTGGACAATTAAAAACAGTTCCACCAAGGCACTTTGATACTGTTATTGGTCAAATGGTTAATTTCTTAGGAACAATGCAGAATGAATGGGCTGGTGCTCAAGCTCTAAGTTCAGTAGATACATACTTGGCACCTTATGTTAGAAGAGATAATATGAGTTATACTCAAGTGAAACAACAGATGCAAAGATTATTGTTTAATATTGCAACTCCAAGTAGATGGGGGACTCAAACTCCATTTATCAACTTTACATTCGATTGGGTAGTACCTGAAGATATGAAAGATCAAGGTGTTTTGATAGGTAATGAAACATTAAATTCAAAATACAAAGAATATCAAAAAGAAATGGATATGATTAACCGTGCTTTCTTAGAATGTATGGTAGAAGGGGATGCAGCAGGTAGAATATTTACATTTCCAATTCCCACCTACAACATAACTAAAGATTTTGATTGGGATTCTGAAAATACTAAATTATTATTTGATGTTACTGCAAAATATGGAATTCCTTACTTCCAGAACTTTATCAACTCTAGTCTAAAACCTAGTGATGTTAGATCAATGTGTTGTAGATTACAGCTAGAAGTAAGCCAGTTAAGAAAGAAAACAGGTGGTTTATTTGGTTCTGGTGAATTAACAGGAAGTATTGGTGTTGTTACCATAAATCTACCAAGACTTGCCTACCTATCTAAAACAAAAGAAGAATTATTAGATAGATTAGGAAGATTAATGGACATTGCTAAAAATTCCTTAGAAATAAAAAGGAAAGTAGTTACAAAATATATGGATTCTGGTCTACTTCCTTACTCAAAAAGATATCTTGGAAATTTGGATAATCATTTTAGTACAATTGGACTTGTTGGAATGAATGATGCTTTACTAAATTTTATTGGTAAAGACATTGCAACTGATGACGGAAGAGAACTAGCATTAGAGATTTTAGACTTTATGAGAGAAAGATTACAGAAATATCAGAAAGATAGTAACAACATTTATAACCTAGAAGCCACACCTGCTGAAGGTACATCATATAGACTTGCAAGAATTGACAAACAATTATATCCAGATATAATATCTAGTGGGCAAAAGGAACCATATTACACAAATTCAACACAATTGCCTGTAAATTATACCGACGATATTTTTGAAGCATTAGACTTACAAGATGAACTACAAGGCAAGTATACTGGTGGTACTGTCTTCCACGCATTTATTGGTGAAAAGATAAGTGATGGTGAGGCATGTAAGGAGTTAGTAAAAAAAGTAGCATACAATTATAAACTTCCTTACTTTACAATTAGTCCAACATTTAGTGTCTGTCCAAAACATGGCTATTTGCCAGGAGAGCACTTTTATTGTCCTAAATGTGACACAGAAATCGAAGCAATAAACAATAAAGAGGTGGTACAAAATGCAACGAACCAAGTGTGAAGTTTTTACAAGAATAGTTGGTTACATTAGACCTGTTCAAAATTGGAACAAGGGTAAAAAAGAAGAATTTGGAGATAGAG
>CAZAKS010000108.1:0-3073 GCA_964485975.1 Candidatus Woesearchaeota archaeon | reverse complement strand
AACAATAAATGGAGAGTCGGGAGGAGGACAAATACTTAGAACTGCCCTAGGACTCTCAGCAATAACACAAAAACCATTCGAAATAACTAATATAAGGAAGAACAGACCTCAACCAGGACTAAAAGAACAACATTTACAAGGATTATTAGCAATAAAAAAGCTTACAGATGCAGAAGTTGATGCAGAAATAGGTTCAACATCATTAACATTTAAACCAAATAAAATAAAATCTGGAAATCTTAAAATAAATATTTCAACAGCCGGAGCTTTGGGGTTAATACTACAAGTATTATTAATACCTGCAATTAAAACTGATTTAAAGATTAATATCCAAGGTGGATCAACATTCTCAAAATGGGCACCTCCTGTATACCACTATCAAAATGTTTTACTTCCTCTAATCAACTATCCTGTAAAAATTTACATAAAAAAACATGGTTTCTACCCAAGGGGTGGGGCTGAATTAGAAATCAGATCACCAAAAACAGAGTTAAAACCAATTCACATAAAAAAAGGAAAACCCTTAGAAGTTCAGGGAATATCAATAGCATCAAGTTCATTAAAACCAAAGAGAGTTGCAGAAAGACAAGCAAATCATGCAAAGAAAGTACTTGCAAAATGGTTTAAAGAAGTTAAAATAAAAACTGGATATATAGATTCATTAAATCCTGGTTCTGGAATACAACTCACACTAAAAACAACTGATTCATTATTTGGAGGAGATTCTTTAGGCGAAATAAGAAAAAAATCAGAGAAAGTAGCAGAAGAAGCTTGTGAGTCTTTAATCGCTTCTTACTCTAATGGATCAGTAGATAAATTTACAGCCGATATGCTTCTTCCATACATTGCACTAGTTGGTGGATCATTTACAGCACCAGAAATAACAAATCATATTAAAACCAATATAGAAACAATAGAAAAGTTCCTAGATGTTAAGTTTAAGGTCGATGGAAACAAAATCTATTTAAACAAATAAGCCCCTAATTTTTCTATGGCTGTAATTAAAGCTTTCAAAAATCTAATAAAACATCCAATAGTATTACTCCCAGATCTACTACTTGCAATATTTATTCTAGTATTAGCAAGGTTTACATTAATCTGGACAGGTGTTGATGGATTATTAACAACAAATCTAACTGAAGATCTACTAAGAGAATTTTTTCAAGAAAATCTATTTCAAGTGTTATGGCCATTAGTAGTTTTTTTCTTTACCACTTTTGTTATAGGTGTAGGAGAGAAAGTAATAAAATTAGAATTAATCTCAAATGTAGTAAGACATAAAAAAGCATCATTAGGTTATGCATTAAAACATAAATTCCACTTCTTTTTTAGAGTAATATCCATGAAAGTATTAATTTTCTTAATACTAGCTCTTGGTTTCGTAGCTATTTTCTGGGTAATTGGTTATTTAGTATTCCTAATCATAAATCCATTTGATTACCTATTAGCAAACCAAGTTAGTACAGTAATAACTATACTACTTGCAGCATGTGGATTAATATTATTAAAACTTGGATTTCTATTTAGGTATCCAATAATGTTTATGACAAAAACATTAAATCCTTACAAGGTTTTGAGGGAATCAGTTAAAAAATTCAACAAAAACAGAAAATTCACTTTCCAAGTTTGGTTGATGACAATAATAGTTGCAATTTTGTTTGGTATTCTCACATTTTTATTATCAATAGTTCCTTGGGGAGTAATATCTTACCTAATTATAATAATCGGAGTAATACACCACACTTGGTTAGACATGTTTATTTTCTTAAAATTTAAAGAGAAATTTTCAAAAAGTCTTTCGCAGCGGAAACTTCCTTAAACTTTTCTTTTGCTTCTTTAATTAAACTCTTAACATTACTATATCTTTGAGAGAAATGAGTTAACACTAACTTTTTTACTTTTGCTTTCTTTGCCAACCCTGCAGCTTGAACTGAAGTTAAATGATTCCTCTCCTTAGCAACCTCTTTCAGATCATGCATTAGAGTAGCTTCACAAATCATCAAATCTGCATTTTTACAAAACTTAACAATGTTATCACTCTTTCCAGTATCAGAAACAAAACAAACCTTTTTACCCTTAATTAAAGTTGTAGCATCTTTTGCCTTGATCTTCTTCCCTTTCCAAACAATATCTTTTCCTTGTTGTAAATCTTTTAAGATAGGATCTGATTTCAATCCATGCTTCTCTAAGTTAATCTTCCTTCTATCTTTTTCAATAAAAGTATAACCATAACAATTACCATGCTCTAATTTAAAGGCTTCAATGATAAAATCCCTATCTTCACAGACCTTTCCCTCTTTTACTTCTTTGATTTTCAAATCAATCATATCTCCTCTCATCACAAAGGCATCCATCATTTTAGCAAAATACTTCTTTGTACCTCTTGGGCCATAAACTTCCAAAGTTCCAGTAAACTGATTAGCCATCAGAGTTTGAATTAAACCAGGAATACCCAAAACATGATCTCCATGCCAGTGAGTAATCAATAATTTAGTTAACTTAGCAGGAGAAATCTTAGCCTTTCTAAACTGTCTCTGTGTTCCTTCACCACAATCCACAAGAATATGTTCAGCCTTATGATTAAGTAAAATGGCCTGATGATTCCTATCTGCGGTTGGAACCATTGAACTTGTTCCTAAAAAGACTATTTCCATACAAATTAGAAAAGAAAACCTTTTTAAATAGTTTACTGTAAAATATATATTGATGGTAAAAGAAGAACAAATCATAGCCACTTTCGCAAATGAAAGAGTTATTGCACCAGCTAATGATCTTACTAGAGAATACTATGATAAATCAAGATATGGAGAACCATTAGGTAAAACAAAATTTCAATATTCCTTAGTAGAGGGCCTATATCTCTTTGAAAGAGGAAAAATGATCATAAAAACAGCTCGATCAGAGCTAGATTTTGATAAATTTCTAAAAAAAGCAAGAAAAGCAGAACCTAACTTTTGGATAAGGTATGCAGTATTCAAAGATATGAGAAACAGAGGTTACATTGTAAAAACTGCATTAAAGTTCGGAGCAGACTTCAGAGTATATGATAGAGGAGTAAAACCCGGAGAAGACC
>CAZAKS010000107.1:0-3082 GCA_964485975.1 Candidatus Woesearchaeota archaeon | reverse complement strand
GTTTTTTAAGGAAAAAACTGGAATTAAGGAAGTATCCTGATAGAGAGAAAAAGTTTATTCTTGTTATGATAGATGCATTAGGTTATGATACTTTAATGGAACTTAAGGGAAGTAAATATTTGCCTTTTTTATCTAAATTGATGACAAGATATAATGTAACTTCCTATAATGTGGGAGTACCTACTACAACTCCTTATGTCCAGGCTGGTTTGTTTTATAATTATAATAAAATAATTCCTGGTTTTAGATTTAGAGATAAGAAAAAGAAATGGAATATGAGTACTGCAGATCCAGAGGTTGCTTTTTATTTGGATAGTTTGTTAAAAGAGAAAAATAAGGGTATTCTTGAGGGTGGTTCTTCTTTAGGAAATATGTTTACTGGTGGTGCAGAGAGAAATTTATTTACTTTTCCTGGAATGCATGCAAATTCTAGAATTACTAATATAAGAGATGTTTTACAGGTTCTTGCTTTTAATCCTTTTTCAATACCTAGGGTTTTATATTATATTGTAAAGGATTTTTTTGTTGAGTTTTATGAGAATGTTGATGATCATATTAAGAAGAAAAAAGGAGATTTTGTTAATTGGTTTTTCTTTTATCCTTTTTTTCCTTTTTTTAGATTTGCAATAAATGGTTTTGTTAGAGAGGTGTTAACCGAGGCTGCTATTTTGGAGATGAAGAGAAAGTCTCCAAAGATTTGTGTTAATTTTCATGGGTTTGATTGGATTTCACATTATAGGGGAGCAAATAAGAAATCTTCTTTTTTAGCTTTGAAAGAAATTGATAAGAAATTAGAATGGTTGTACAAAAGTGCAAAGAAAGAAGGATATGATTTTTATGTTTTTTCAGATCATGGGATTGTTCCTGGAGTACCTTTTGATAAATTATATAATCAGAGTTTATTAGAATTTGTTACAAGGGTTAAAGAGAAGAAGAGAGAAGTTAGAGATAGAGATTGGGATTATATTTCATATAAGTTAAGTTATTTACATGAGAATTTTTCATTACCTTTGAGAGTGGTTAATACTTTTTTGAAAGGAATTTTTAAGGTTAAGAAGAAGAGTAAGAAGATTGAACCAATTTCTGTTGGTAAAGCTTCTTGTATTGCTCATATTTATTTTAATGATAAAGAACATAGATTGGATTTAAGTGAAATTGAAGAGTTACATCCAGGGGTTGTTGATAAATTAGTTAATCATGATGGGATTGGTTTGGTTATTGGTATGGAAAAGGGTGAAATGAAGATTTTGAGTAAGGAGAAGGATGTTTTGAAAAAATATGGTGATGCTAAATGGTTGGAAAATAGCCTTAAATCATTTGTTAAGATGAAATATTTTGGTGATTTATTTATTTTGGGAGCTATAAAAAATGGGAAGATAGTTACTTTTGAAGATTTTCATATGGCTACTCATGATGGATTTGGTTTGAATCAGGAAAAAGGATTTTTCCTATCAGAAGAGAAGTATAATTTTTCAGATTCAGAGGATTCTAGAGTATTATATAATGTGTTTGATAAGACTTATAAATAGTTAATTTTTTTCTTAATTTATGATTTGTCCACATATGCAAGAAATGTTAGAAGATAGAGAGTTTATGACTGCTGTAGGTAACTCTCTTGCTGATGTTTTAGAGGAAGGGGAAGCTAGAGAGTTAGAAGGATTGACTTCTGAACCAATTACTTTTGATGAACTTTTAGAAGGTTTGAGATCTAATGATTTTGAAATTGATATTAGTGTTTTGTTGGGGGTATGGGTTAAGGTAAAGGGAGTTTCTATTTATATTGCTGGTGAGGTGGGTTCTAAGCTATCTCATTATTCTGGTACTTTGTTAAGTTATCCTGAATTTGTAGGTATTGTTAGAGATGAAGATAGTATGAATCGAGTTTTTAATCAATTGGTTTTAGATAGAAGATCACCAGAACATAGGAATGTTAGAACTTATGGTCTTTTTGCTCCTCAATTAAGAGAAGGAATAGATAGGTTATTAGATGGAAATAAATTGGGGACTTTGTTGATAGGTGGTGTTTTATCTCCATATACTGTGCAAGAAGTATTGGCATTAACAGAAATATATTCACCAGAAAAGATTGTTATTGCAGACAGAGCTTCTAGTGTTTTTGAGATGTGTAAAATTCATGAAGTAGAAGGATTTACTCCGGTTGTTTGTGATTTTTTAGATCCGAGGGATATGATTCCAGAGTATGATATTGCTATTATGCAAGATAATGTCAGTGCTGCAATTACTGGGGGCCAATATGAGATGGCTCAAAAGATGGTCCAATCTGTTGCCCTTAAGAAAAGGAGATCTGATTTTGGTGGTTTGGTTTATGTTGAAGGAGGAGATATTCAACCTTTAGTGAATGGGTTGCAGGAATCATTAAGTGAAATTGATTTAGATATTGTTGAAATGGGAACAGCTTCTTCTTGTTTTTTGGAAAGACCAGATTTTGATACTTTGAGGGGAGAGTATGATCCTGCTTTGATAGGGATAAAAAGAAATATGAGTTATATGGTTATAGGAGGTCATGGAGGTTTTTAGAAAATGGCAATATATTTAGTTAAAAATTTAGTAGATGAGAGAAGGAGGGAGGATTGGTTTGAAAAAAGAGTTGATTTTAATGAGGATGAGAGAGATAGGGTTGGAAGGTATTTAGAAAGAATAGGATTTGAACCAGAGGTGGATGGCACCCATTTTAGGAGAGGAGATGAATATGTTGGATTTGGTAGTTTGCAACAGGTTCATATTGGAGATAAAACTAGTAAGAGGATTTTGGAAGAGGTTGTAATACTTGCTGGTGCTGATTATTATCTGACTGATGAAGATCATGGAATGGAACATCATCCTGTAGATGGAAGTGGATTAGATTTATATAGTTATTAAAGTTCCTTATACTTATGATTAAGATTAATGAAGATACTCCCTTAATGGGATGTATTGCTTTTGGGATTATTGATAGAGGAACTAATCTATTACAGGTTAGAGCTACTTCTATGTGTAATCTTAATTGTGTATTTTGTTCTACTGATTCTGGTCCCTTTTCACAATATCATAAAAATAATTTTATTGTTGATTTGGATTATTT
>CAZAKS010000106.1:0-3084 GCA_964485975.1 Candidatus Woesearchaeota archaeon | reverse complement strand
GACTTGTGAAGCAATAAATGCTCATGATGAAACTACTAGGATACAAGGAGATGGTTGGAATAGTGATGAATTACAGAGTTGGTGTAATGCACATAGAGGAGATTTATACTGTCCAAATCATGATTTATGTTTTGATGTAATTAGTAGTTGTACTGATGCTGAAAATAATGATTTTTGTTGGGGGAATGATGATTATTTGTATCAAAGATTGGGTACTACAGAATGGGGCCAGGTTATGTTGGGTCCAGGATATAAAACCTATCAACTATTGGGTACTTTTGGTGAAATAGGTGATCCTGGAGGTGATGTTGGTGCTAATAAAGGAACAACTAAAACAATCTATAATGCTCTATGTCCATGAGTTAGTGCTGTTGATTTTGGAGGGATAGATGATTTTGTTGTTGATGAGGATGAGGATGAAGAAAATCTTTGTACTGATTGTGGTTTATTTAGTGGAGATAAATTTTATAGACATACTAAATATGGTGGACTAGGAAATAATATGATCTATATATCTAAACAGAGAGATGAAGAACTTTGTTCTCTTTTAGAGATGGGTGATGCTGAAGGAACTCCTTATGGTTCATGTTCAACTAGCACTTTTGAAACTTCTTTTGATTGTACAAATGATGATTATTATTGTGATAAAGATGGTTTTTTGAATTCTTTTGGTGGGATGATAGGACAGTTGTGTCAATGTGACCCTAATGATCTGATTTTTTTAACAGAAACTACTGCTTATCCACAAACTGAAGTGAATTTTTACAATTTTTGTATAATAGATACTGATGGAGAGTGCAGACCTGGGCAAAATAGTAAGTGTGGTATGGATACATATTCTTATTGGAGAACGAGTAGTGTAGGCCAGGATTATTTAACTGAAAATAATGTTATTTGTAAAGTTGTCAATACTGGAATATTAGGAAGTAAATATCAATGTGGAGTTACTAAACAATGTGCTACTGGTTATTCTTGTGTAGACTCGGGTAATGAATTAACTAGTTATAATATTCAGGGTGGAGGAGATGACCCTAATTACTATAAATGTGTTTAATTTCTTCAAAACTTTTATAAACTATTCAAGCAATTACTAACACATGGAAGATCAAGTATATAACCTTTTGATGAAAGATGATGAGGTTACTTGGCAGTCTATCATACACAACCTAATCAAAACAGAACAGATGGATCCATGGAATGTGGATGTTACTAAATTGACTCAGAGATATATCCAAACTGTAAGAGGGATGCAAGATATGAACTTTTTTATCTCTGGTAAGGTTGTCCTTGCTTCTGCAATTCTTCTAAAAATTAAGTCAAACAAATTTATAGATGAAGATATTAATAATTTTGATAATTTTTTATTCCACCAAGAGGAAGAAATAGAGGATTTAGATGATTATGTGGACTATCATGAGCATAAGGTAGATATTCCTAAGTTAGGTATTAAAACTCCTCAAGCGAGAAAGAGAAAGGTTTCAGTTAATGATTTAATTGGAGCTCTAGAAAAGGCTCTAAAAGTAGATTCAAGAAGGAGATTAAGATTACAAAGGTTTCTTACATTTAATAAACCTAAAATACCTGAAAAATCAGTAGATATTACTAAATTGATTGGTGAGTTATATAATAAGATTATTTCTATATTTAAGAAAAAAGAAGTAGTAGAATTTAATGAGTTACTTAATGAGCCATCTAAAGAAGAAAAAATACTTACTTTACTTCCTTTACTACATTTAGATCATCATAAGAAGGTAGATTTACAACAGGATGAAGCATTTGGTGAGATTTTTATTAATAAATATAAAGATTAGATATATAAATAATAAGTTCTATTAAAGATAATATGAAAAGAGGTCAAGCTACTATTCTTATTATAGTTGGAGTTGTTGTTGTTTTAGCATTAATTATGACTTATGTTACTGTTACTAAACTTTTTACATCTGATGAAATAACTGAAAGTATTACTTTCCCATTAGAAGCAGAGGAATATTATTATCAAGTAGAAGAATGTATAATTACTTCTTCTGAGATTAGTTTGAGTAATTTAAAGATGGGTGGAGGTTATTATCAAACACCAGAGCCTTTTTTTGATACTACTTTCCTCAAAGTGCCTTATGGTTTGTATGAAGGGGTTCAATATCCAATAACTACAGAAATTGTAGAAGATGAGTTTGAAAAATATTTGAAATTTGAAATACTCTCTTGTATTGAAGATTTAGATTTAACTTTTAATACAGAAGATTTAGAACTTGATTCAAAATTAAATGAAGATTATATTGAAGTGAGTATTATTTTATCCACTACCGTAACAATAGTGAATAATACTTATAGTTTTGAAGATTATTATGTGGAAGTAGATACAGAACTATATGAAATTTTAAATTTACAACAACAAATATTAGATCTACATAGAACAGAGGAGATGCCTTTGAGTGAGATTTTATATTTATTTGAGGGATCTGATTTAGAGTTGGAGATGAATATGGATGAGGAAGATGTTTTATATTCAATTAATGGATTTCAGTTTATGGTGAGGTATGAATGGTTAGAATAATTGCATTAATATTTGTAATTTTATTGATTCCTTTAGTAGCAGCTCAGGATATGGGGTTGGATTGTATGATTGATAATTCTGATTTTTTCGAAGATGGAGAAGCAAAAGGTGGAAAGATTGAAATTCCTATGTATTGTGCTGCAAATTTTGATTTTGAGGATGTATATTTAGTAATAGTAAAAGAAGAAAAACATGCTGTTGGTGGGGGGTGGACTAATGCCAGAGTTGTTAATATTACTGGTACTGGAACTGTAGAGGGTGATGAACCTAGTGATTATGTTAAACAAACCTATAGTGTTGAGGATACTAGTATTGTATCTACTTTTTCTGGAAAGATGAATCTTTGTGGTGATGTAGAGTATTATGTTGAGAATTTACATGATGTAGATAATACTGTTGGTTGGGAACAAGTAGAGGGGGCAGGTCCTGTTTATTTTTCTGTTTTTTCAGATTATACAAATCCTTTAGGAGGTATTTCTTCTAGTTCCAAATGTATGATTTTAGGGAAGATCCCTGAGTATGGAGAATTA
>CAZAKS010000105.1:0-3114 GCA_964485975.1 Candidatus Woesearchaeota archaeon | reverse complement strand
CAAGTATAATCAAAATAACTCTAATATCCTTAGCAGAAGCAAGCATAACTTTTCTAATTGTTTCAGAATGGTATTCATCATGAGAAATTTCTTTAATCTTCCTAATTTTTGTAACACCCTCTACTAAATTAGCAACATCTTTACCAAACTCTTCCCTTATCTGTTTCAAAGTAGCATCAGTATCTTCAACAACATCATGCAATAAAGCTGCTGTCAAAGAAGTAATATCCAACTTATGCTCAGCAAGAATATAAGCAACATGCAAAGGATGTTGTATATATTTTTCACCAGAAGCTCTTTTCTGAGTACCATGATAATCCTTTGCCAAATTATAGGCCTTTTCCAATAGAGTAAGATCTAAACTGGGCTCATAAAGTTTAATTTTTTTTATCAAGGTTGAAAATAGCATAAATAAGAAATAATAACAAATTAATTTATAAATCTTCCCTCTAAACAATACCCACACTTACATTTCTTCTTCTCAGAAACTAACAAATTATTATACCTCTTTATCAAAACTTTTCCACAATCTGGACATAAAGTATCATTATTTAAGACCATATTACCCAAGTAAACATACTTCAACCCTACCTCTTTAGCAATATTATATGCATCTAATAGTGTTTTTTCTGGAGTTGGCTTAGCCTTCAGCTTATAACAAGGAAAATACCTAGAAAAATGTAAGGGAATACTACTATCTAACTCCTTCAACCACTCACACATCTCTTTTATTTTCTCCCTATCATCATTATAGCCAGGAATTATCAAATTAGTTACTTCTAACCAACTTTTTTTATGAATCTCTTTAATACTTTCTAGAACTGGTTCCAATTGAGCCCCACAATATTTTTTATAAAAAGAATTATCAAAGGATTTCAAATCAACATTAGCAGCATCAATATACTTATACAACCTTCTAAGAGGTTTAATATTAATATATCCATTTGTTACAGTAACATTCTTTATTCTCTTTTTCTTAGCTAATTTAGCACAATCAAGAACATACTCATAATAAACAGTTGGTTCAGTATATGTGTATGCAATAATTTTACTCTTACATTTTTTAATAACCTCTTCAGGAGATAATTCTTTAAAGGGAACTTCTTCCAATCTAGCTTGAGATATTTCCCAATTCTGACAAAACTTACAATGAAGATTACAGCCAGTAGTACTCAAAGAAAATACCTTTTCTCCAGGTAAGAAATGAAACAAGGGTTTTTTCTCAATAGGATCAATAGAAATAGAACAAGGTTTTCCATAAGTAGTAGGAATTAACTTACCTTTTACATTCTTTCTTGTCTTACATTTACCATATCTACTCTTAGAAATAACACAATTATTTGGACAAAGAAAACACTTTACTTTACCTTTATAATTAGTATAATAAAGAGCTTCTTTCATTTTAAAAAAAATAAAAGATTAGTGACAATCGCATCCACACTTCTTAACACTATGCCAAGCTAGTAGTATAAATACCATTCCTATCAAGTAATGTAATGCACCATAATACAAAATTCCAGTAGTAAACTGCATCATAAATCCTTGTACTAGAAATGCAGCCCCAAATACTTTTAAGACAATTGCTAAAAATAACCATCCATAATTACCTGCATGACAAGTCTTTGCTTTCTTTTTTGCCATAAAGACACCTCCTTTAATTTTAAAAATAAGAGTAATAATAGTATAAAAACTTTACTCTTCTTCTAATCCTAATAAATCACTTATTTTTTGTTTATCAAAACCAACAACAAACTCATCACCAATCTCAACAACTGGTACTCCCATCTGTCCTGATTTGTCTACCATATACTGTGCTTTCTCTTTATCTGCAGCAACATCTATATCTTCAAACTCAACATTGTGATCTTTTAAGAATTTTTTAACCATAACACAATATGGGCATGTCGGTGTACTGTATACAATTACTTTTTTCTTTTCCATTTTATTAATCCCCCAATAATTGATACTATCGAAAGAATAATACTATATAAAATTATCCGAATCATTGCTCCATAAAAAAATTCTTGAGGAAACATTGTAATCAATAAAGAATCAGATGGCAAAAGCCAAAAATCATTCCAAAAGAAAATCTTATGAAAAGCTACAAAAGTACCAGAAAAATTAATCAATCCCAAGATCAATGCAAGCATAGTAGCAGATAAAGCACCAATACCTCCATGGAAAAAATCCCTTTGTTCAACAAACACTATCAATAATCCAATTAAAGTAATTAAAAGAAAAATATTAACCAAAATTAATTTCCTAACATCTTTCATATGGATTAATTCTTCTTCACTATAATCTCCTTCCAAATCATCAAGAAATACAAAATATTTAATCACATTACCACATTTATCTTCACAATTAGAATTATTCTTGTAAAAACTAACATCAAATACAACCATATTTAGACTTAATAATATTATTACCAAAGCAATAGCAACAGCTCTCATATACAATAACACACAAAAGAACTATATAAAACTTTATACTAATAAATCAATACCAGCCATATCTGCTTGAGAATCAATCATTCTTTGCATCTGACCCCTCATAGTTGGCCTTATTTTATCTTGAAGCTGAGAAGTTGTTATACCTTTAAGAACATATCCCTCACCATTAGCTTCAACTCCAAACTCACTAATATAACGATCAAGTTTCAAATCAGCACCCAACATAGCTAAATGAACTCTATCATTTCCCTTAGCTAAATCATAAGAAAAATTATTGCTCATTATAACCTGATGCCTCCTTCAGTGAATCAAGTGATTGCTCTCCAATCAATTGAGTCCCATCAGGCAAAATCCAGGTTGGGTATCCAGGAACACCATAGCTAGCTGCTAATTCAGCTTGAAGATCAGCATCTACAAATGTAACATACTGAAAAGAATCTCCAAACATTGCTTTTTGATTCTGACAATGTCCACACCACTCAGCTCCAACCATAACTACTCCCTGTTCTGTTAGATATTTTGCAAAATCATCTAAATTATTTTCAATAACTACATCACCAGTTGTACTACAACCAGCAATCAATAAAATTGCAACAACACCTAATAAATATATATATTTCATAAGTATTTTTTTAAAATATTCATTTATAAACCTTTCTAT
>CAZAKS010000104.1:0-3152 GCA_964485975.1 Candidatus Woesearchaeota archaeon | reverse complement strand
CTGAACTGTCTTTTGTTTATCTTGATTCATTGAATACTCTTGCATTGTATAATGGATTAGACTCTGCAATTAAGTTTACACACTTCTTAATAACCAAATTAAGAAATTATAGTAAGAATGGAATTATTTTAGGAATACATGAACATACAAATAAGAAGATTATTAATGAATTGTCTCAACTTTGTGATGTTGTGATTGACCTTTCAGATAAAACTACTTTTACTTAGAGGAACTTTTATAAAGACATATTTTTTCTTGATAGTTTATGCGCGGGTGCCGGAGTGGTCAAACGGGCTGGACTCAAGTCCTAAAAACAAAGTCCTATC
The DNA here is from genome assembly GCA_964485975.1 of Candidatus Woesearchaeota archaeon. Lineage (GTDB taxonomy): Archaea > Nanobdellota > Nanobdellia > SCGC-AAA011-G17 > GW2011-AR17 > JABHZQ01. The sequence continues at coordinate 2,826 of CAZAKS010000104.1, read as the reverse complement.
CATTAAGCTTTTGCTTGGTGAGATATCCAGTGGCTTAGTGCCTACGCAGGTTCGAAATAAACTTTTTGAAAGGTTTTACGAAAGACCTGTCCCGCGCATTTACATTTCTTCTGTTGAGGGTTCTTCATCTGGAATAATCCAACCAATAACCAAAGTTAGAATTCTTAGAACAAATTCTAGAAGTATTATAAAAATTAAGTAGTAAGGAATTATTTCCCAATGTGAAGGTAAATCACTAAGTAATTCAAAGGCTGTAAAGTATGAAAAATTAGTTATGTTGATTAGGAATACACCTAGTAGGGCAAAGGGTAACATTTTTGCTACATCTCTTGAAAGATCCTCATTGTAATATGCTGCTACTCTCACAGTTCCGATTAAAGCCATTGATACTAAGAGTATTGCAGTTAATGGTTGGCCCTCTGCTAGGAATGCTAAAAGGATGGTTAATATTCCGAACCAAAAGAATACAAAGATTGGAAAGATGAGTATATATTCTATAATGTAGAAAAATATACTTATTACTTGTTTAAATAAACCTTGTTCAGCTGAATTATACTGATTTAAGTTTAATTCAAAAATATCCTTTCTTGCTATAAACTTATAGAACTTGAAAACAAAGACAGTATAGATCACCATACCTATTATAAAAAAGAATAAAGGTTTGATAACTTCTAATGCATCAGTTAAGTTCAATGATATCATTGTGAAATATACAATGCTATAATCTTTATAAATTTTTTGAGAAGGTTTTTATAGTAATTAAGCTTGAATTAATCTATGAAAAAGGCAATTATTGAGAAATTAGCTGCTTTGCTAACTGCTGCTTTTGGTCTTGTTGCAGCCCTTGCCTGGAATGATACAATTAAAGCAATCTTTGCACATTTTTTTGATAGTACTGCAAATATTATTGGAATGATTATATATGCTGTTGTTGTTACTATCATAGCTGTAATTGTTATCTACTATATTGGAAAGGCTGAGACAAAGGTTAATGGTAAAAAAGAGGAAGACTAGATGTGGATTTTTATAATTATACTAACCTTGATGATTGAGTTAGGGACGATTATAGGAAGAATTGGATTTGGTTCTTGGAAGCAGAGGCATAAAGGTAAAAAGGTTGCTCATATGCATCACATGTATGTAGGACTTTTTATTTGTTTTTTCTATTTTTTTATTACTTTAGATGTTGTATTAATAATTGGCCTTTCTTTGTTTTTTTCTGATGCAATTCATCATTTTATAGTATTGCCTTTTTGGGTTAAAAGAACAGAGTTCCCTTAAACAGAAACAAATAAATAAGATTATGATTTTCTAATAATAAAATGTTATTATGTAAAAAATGTGCAACACTATCTGGTGGATTAGCAATTCTTTTAGGTATTGCTTTTCTTTTGGCTGATTTAGGGTTGTGGACTTTTTGGAATATAAATTGGTGGACTGGTGCCTTTTTGTTATTGGGTTTTGTTTTTTTGCTCCAAGCCAATTGTAAATCATGTCAAGATTTAATAAAATAATTTTTTTATTTTTTTTGTAAGATTTTCCATATTTCTTTGTTAAGTTTTATTAAAACTCAAGACATTTAGAGATTATGAGAAAAATACTACTTGTGTTGTTGCTTTTTTTGAGTGCTTGTACTCAATTAGAAGGGCCTTACTTAGTTACTAATGTTGTTGATGGAGATACTCTGGATATTGAAACAGGAGACAGAATTAGGTTATCAGGGATAAATACTCCTGAGACTGATGAGTGTTATTATTCTGAGGCTAAAGCAGCCCTAAGTGATTTGGTGCTTGGAAAAGAAGTTTATTTGGAAAGAGATGTGGATAATAAAGGAAAGTATGGCAGGTTATTGAGATATATTCATCTAGAGGATACAATGGTTAATGCTTATTTAGTACAAGAAGGATATGCTAGAGTGTATGACAAGTATAATGCTACTACTAAATATTATTTAGACTTAAAAGAATTGGAAAGTAAAGATAATGGCTTATGGCTTTGTTAAAAGCTTACCAACAATCCATCCTGCAGCTAGGAATATAATTAGACCTTCTATTGCCCAGCCTAAGATTAACATTAAAGGTAGGTTGATTAATAGAATCATGGATAGTGTTCCAGGTATAGTTGCAACAGAGAAAACTAAAAATCCATATAACAATCCTTTTTTTGTTGCTTTTTTAGGTTTTAATCCTTTGTTAACAGTAAGATATACTACTGAAAAGATCAAACCAGTTAAAAAGTTGAATACTGCAGATAATAAAAAGAAAGAAGTTCCTGGCGGTCCTTCGTTTGGCATCATTATTGAACTCCAAACAGGAAAGAACTCTTCTAACATATAGTAGTTCATTGTTGCCATTGCACCCAAACTATGAACTATTTGTGCAATTATTAGAAATAATATTGATGTTAATAGAATCTTACCAATAATTTTTTTCATTTTATACTTTTGTACTTACTTCTGTACCTAAAGAACCAACAAGTAAGAATACAATAACTCCCACCACCACTAAGAACACTATTGCTCCTGCAACTATTAACATAGCTTTATTTTTTTGAAGAAAACTTCCTCCTGCTTTAGGGGTTGGTTTTGGTTGAGCTCCTGGAGCAGGTTTTCCTGGTTGTGCAGGTTGAACTGGTGGTGCAGGCTGAGCTGGAGCACCAGATTGTGGACCAGCAAAAAAAGGATTTCTTTGTGGTGTAACTTGTTGAGCCATAATTATTTACTAGTAAATATTGTTTATAATCATTTCTATTTTCGTTATAGTTCTTTAATGATTATTTTTTGAGATATAATTCATTATAAATAAAATAGATAACCAAAAGATCATG
>CAZAKS010000103.1:0-3165 GCA_964485975.1 Candidatus Woesearchaeota archaeon | reverse complement strand
TAGAAATAGAACTTAATAAAACTTTTGAGTCTGTTAGTGAGAAGTGGATTAAAACTTCTTCTGTACTTAAAAAACTAAACTTACAATTAGTAGAGCAAAGACAATCTAAGTTCAATCCTGAAAGCTTAATCAAATTATATCTTTACAGAAGAATTAAAGGGATACATTATTATGAAAAATTAGTAGAACATTTAGAAAATAATGACGCTGATGCTTATGATCTTGGTTTTTTAAATAGTGATAATAACAAATTAGAATTTCCAACAAAAAGAACATTTAACAAATTCTTCAAGAATAAAATTGATGATGACCTAAAATTACAGTTAGATAATATTTCTAAAGAAGTTCTAAAAATAGCAACTCAAAAAGGTATTGTTCTAGATTTAGAATTAGTTAATAAAGCAATCAAAGACAAGAAAGATTAGAAGAGAGAAAAAATAAAAGCATTTCACGAAGCTACCAAATTAGTAAAAAAATTAGTTTATCCGCAAATTGATATTAAGATTAAAAACAATGGTAAATTCACAACTAAAGATTTACTAGATGTTTTAGTTCATGTTGCTTATTCTCACGACTTTACTACAAATGGCTCTTCTACATTTCAAGAGTTATATCCCGACACTAAAGCCCCTTCTGGAGATCTAATGTTATATCATTTTTCTAAAATGCAATCAGTAGAGAAAATAAAAGAAATGTTTATCTCTATATTTGATGTAATCTTCAACTTTGCTAAACAGAATTATAAATTACTTAATAGAAGGAAAGTAGACATTGCTTATGATATCCATAAAATACCTTATTATGGCGATAAGAATGATTCTTATGTAACGGAAGGAAAACATGAAAGAGGCACAACTCATTTTTATCAGTTCTTAACATGTTCAATAGTAGTTGCTGGACAGAGATTTAGTATTGATGCTATTCCTATTCATAAAATAGATAATATTCATGATTTAGTAGATCAAAGTTTAGAAAGAGTTAAACAAAAAATTCATATCGATAAAGCATATCTTGACAGAGGTTTTGATAAACCCAAAATTATTAATGTTATCAAATCTCATAAGGTAAAATTCATTATACCTAAAGTCAGAAGTGAAACTGTAAAGGCATGGATAAGAAAATCTGAAGAATGTAAATCAAGATTTATTGAAGATTTTGAAATTGGTAAGGGAGAAAAGAAAGCCATTGTTAATTTAATTCTCGTAGATGATGAAGAGGGGATAAAAAGAGCCTTTATTACTAACTTTTACATTCCTGAACAATTAGCACATTACCTTTATACTTGGTATTCTAAAAGATGGGGAATTGAAACAGGATACAGACAATTTGACCATGACTTTAAAGCTAAAACTACTACTAAAAACTATCACATCAGATTATTTTATTTCTTGTTCTCAGTATGCTTATACAACCTTTGGGTTTTAGTAAATATTTGTGTTTCTTTAACTCTTTATGGAAGATTATCAGAAAAACCGATAATTACATCCAAACTATTTGCAGTTGTTCTTTACAAAGTAGCATACGAAGATCCTCCAACGTGATGGTTAATTCTATTGGTTATAGAATTGTTCTAGTTGGAACCATATCATTTCTCAGTTATTTCTGTTAGATTGTAACTTAAAATCTAATTTTCTCTAAAATTTTTTTAAAATCAGTGAGAACTAAAGATGAAATCTTATAAATAGAACAAATCTACCTACCAAATCAATTTACTTTCCTATCTACTGAATCTAGGAGCAGTTCTACCTAGTCTATACTGTTTAGCATATGCCTCAACAGGATCTCCCAACCTTTCTCTAAACTCCCTTGCAATTTCTTCTGCATCAGGAGAAAATTCAACCATCCGATTAAGAATCCCATCTACACCTTTAGTTCTAGCAGCTTCAAAACTTCCTCTTGGTCCCCTAAATCTTTCTTCTCTTCCTTGATACCCATCAACAAACCCAGCAAAGCCAATTGTTCTCTCAATCTCACTTCTTCTAGCATGAACTCCATCTTTAAGATAAAGAGGATCATCTCTACCTACCTCTGAAAATTCAGGAACTCTCTCCAACTCATTAGCCCTCACAAAAGCCCCAAAAACATCATCCTTCATTCCCATAAAAAAAGAAAGAAATCTTCCCTTTAAAAATTTTATTCATAACGAAGCGCATCAACTGGCTGCATTTTAGAAGCTTGTTTAGCAGGTAACACTCCAGATAATACTCCAACAACAAAGGAAAATGCTAAAGCACCTAATACTAACCAAAGAGTTATATCATCTTGAAAATAATCAATACCCAAAGCAGCTCCAGCAATCTTAGCAACAATCAAACTCATACCTGCACCAACTATCACACCAACCCCACCACCTACCAAACCATACATCCCCGACTCCAATAAAAATATCATCATAATATCACTATTCCTTCCACCAATAGACTTCATAATACCAATCTCTTTAGTTCTTTCAAGTACAGCAGTATACATAGTATTCATAATTCCAACCCCACCAACTAAAAGTGAAATAGCAGCAATACCAATCAACACAGCACTAATAATATTCAACACAACTCCAACCTGTTCTAAAATCTGTTCAAAAGTTTGAACCTGAAAACTCTCAGCACCTTCATCTTCATCTCTGAAATCTCTCAACTCTTCCTCAATTCTCTCAGCAACAACTGAAGGCTCTTCACCATCATCAATCTTAACCATTATCCCATAAACTTCATCACCTGCATCAAACAAATCTTTAGCAGTATCAATAGGAATTATAATTTGAGTATCATCTTGAGCATTTCCAATCTTATCAACAATACCAACAACCTTAAACTTCACACCTTCAATGTAAACCTTATCTCTAGTCTCTACTGGTTTCTCAAAAAAATCATCCATATAAAGATTATAACCCACCACAGCTGAATAACTATCTCCATCTTCAATATTTCTTCCCTCTAAAATCTCAAAAGCTTGAATATCTTCAACAACTTTGGCAGTTTCATCAGTAGGAAATCCACTAACCCAGGTAGTCTTCGATTCACCATCATACTCTACTGAAGCTAATCTAGAAATCATACCTGCTGCAACATCAACCCCTCTAACACTCTGGACAACATCTAAGTCATCATAAGTTATAGGATTCGAAGCTAATCCTACAGCAAAAGCACTACCAGCAGCATCTCCACC
>CAZAKS010000102.1:0-3219 GCA_964485975.1 Candidatus Woesearchaeota archaeon | reverse complement strand
TTTTTTTAGTTAATTTTTTAAAGTGTAGGTTTATTCTTGTTTTTATGGCAGTTCATTTAGAATTAAGTGTTCAAGAAACCAAGAAGGCACATGGAGATAATACACCTCATTTAGTTGTTTGGTTATCTGAGAATAGAGGGCGTAGAAGGTTATTAGAAAGAAGAGTAGAACTTGGCCATGATGTTGATGTTCGAGGTGTTGTTTCTATTGAAGATTGTAAGGCTTATCTTGTTGTTGAACAATTTGAGAGACTTTTAGCTGAGAATGGTTATGAACCTGTTGATAGTAACGTTAATACTGATGATCAAGGTAGGAATCTAGGGAGAGGTTATGCTTTACATCCTAGACTTGTAGGTTATGCTACAGAAGTTTTTTCTGGTTTAGAAAGGTGGGCTTCAGAGTATTCTGATCCAAAAAGAGTTTGGGTTTAAGTTTGAAAGAATTCTGGATGCTCTGTTCCATACATTAAGATTGCAGAGTTAGTAAGTCCATCAGTTAGTCTTCCTGCTTTTCTTAGTTGGCTGATTTCTCCAAATCCATAAGGTCTTACTCTTACAATTCCTTCATGTCCAGCCATGTTTTGTTCTGGTATTACACATCTAACTGCGAAAACATCATCAAAAGATTGATGTGATCCTGGATCAAGATTATTTGGACCTAGGACTACTAATGAATTTAAGTCTACTTCAATCCCAAATTCTTGTCTTAGTTCTCTTACTGCTGCTTTTCTTTGATCTTGTTCAATTAATTTTGCAAATCCCATTGGTAAAGAAGTAAATGGGGTTTCATGTCCAGGACGATATTGTTCCATTAGTCCAACTCTAAATTGTTCATCATAAGGTACTATTATTACTCCTGGATTTTGAGTGACTACATATCTGTCATATAATGGAGTTCCATTTTCTGTACAAACAAACATATGATCTACTTTGCCAAATTTTGGGTTTGTTAAAGAAAGTAAATGAGCTTGAACTGGAGAGACAACATGAATATCTGATTTCCAAAAAATTTTACTTGCTGTACTAGGATCTTCTCTTAGTACTTCATTTATTGGACGAATTATTTGTTTCATATTTAGAATTTTTAAGTAAGTGTTTATAAGAATTGTGAATGGCAGGCATGCCAAAGATGGATACAGAATAGAACATTAGTTTGACCTCAAAACCTCCTCAGCTTCGCTACCCTTCAAGCGCCAGTAACAGTGCTTAGGGCTGCTGCATTCCTGCCCTGACCCGGTTCACAAAGGTACCAACCCTGATGGACAAAGCCTCAACGTTAGTAATGAGACTAATACTCCATAAAGTACCTCTCAGTGGCTTCAGTCTCTCGTATAGCCGATTTAGAGTAACAGGTGACGGCTAACCACCCACCTAGCCTGCCATGTTTTAAGAGAAAATGAGTGTTTTTAAAGGTTTCTAACGCTTTTTTTGGTGTAGTTTAAGTGAATAATAGAGCGAGATAAAACTTAGTATGATTACAAAGACTTTTAGGATTACAAAAACAACACTTTTTATTTGAATTGAGTAAACTAAAAGAACAATTGAACCCATAATATAGAACATTGCAAATTTGGTATCAAGCTTTCCTTTTTTCTTTTTAATTAGGTCTACTGTTTCTGCTATCCATGCAACTAGAATTAAAGCCAAACCAATAAGTCCAACAATTGTAACTGATTCCATTAAATTAGTCTATGTGTTAATGGTTAATAAAGTTAACTGCTCCAATTGTAATCTTGAATATTTTTTCCTGTTCTGAATGGAGCATAAGGACCAGCTAGAATTATTTGTGCAGTAAGAAGCATTTCTTTTACTTCAAAGCCTGTTCTTTTTAGTTCACCTTCTTCTCTGTATAAGGTATGGTTGTCAAGTATTTGTGCAGTTCTTACTATTGGTTCTGAGAGAAATGGAAATGGTCTTACATCAAAAGGAACACTGTTACCTTGTTGGGCATAATGTTCTATTAATGCAAAATATGCTGCAATTGATTGTACTGTATGTTTGTGTTGTCTTGGATCTTCACCTGTATCTGCTTGTCTTGTATCTCTGTGTAAGTTATCTCCAGAATTGTGAGTAGTTTCAAAGTTTCTTGCAATTGTTCTTGCATGTTCGTTATTATGTACTGGTATTCCTATTACTTTGAATTCATATCTTGCTAGTTTTTCTCTTCTTGATGGAACTCTTACTACTGCTTCTGCTCCATACTTTGCTACTGATGGTCCTTTTTCTTTTATATTTAATTCAATAGGTATTACTCCTGGAATTTTAGCATGAGAATATACTGCTAATCTCATTGCTTCAAATATATCCCAAAAATATACTCTTCTTACTAAGTTACTTGGACCTTCGTGTGGGTTGTAAGTATAACCTTGTAATTGGTCTCCAATTTGAGCATGATCTGTTTCTCTTCTTAGAAGATTCATTAGATTAAGTTCTGGTGCAACTGGTCCAGGTTCTGAAGGAGAGTTTAGTTGTAATGATGCCCCATATTTTCTTTTAGTATTTGCTGTTTTAGATCCTTTAAGTAGATCTGCTTCTATAACAAGAACTTGTGAGCCAATGTCTAGAGTGTCAAGAGCTTTAAGTATTCCTCTTTCTACTGGAACTAATTCTTTATCTCTTTTTATTTCAGCTGCTGTTCTTTGTTCAAAAAACTTTTTCCTATGTTTCACTTTTGGCATATTAGATAAAATTAACTTAGGATTTATAAATTTTAAGGATAGAAAATTGAAAATTATACACTAATCCTGAAATCTTCTGCATTTTGTGAAACTAGAACAGAACCAATTCCTTGACCTATGAAGAATCCCATGTGAGAAGTGTATTGTGTTAACATATCAAAGAAGGATTCTTTTTCTTCATATTCTTTTATACCACTATCTTCAATTCCAGCCATTTCTTCTGCAATATCAATAGCATCATCTCTGTTTCCTAATTCATCAACAAGTCCTAGATCTTTTGCTTCATAACCTAAGTAGAATAAACCATTTGCAAGTTCATCAATTTCTTCTACTGTCATATCTCTTCCTGTTGCAACTTCTTGAACAAAGTAATCATGAACACCTTGGAGTCTTTCCATTAGAAGTGCTTCTTCATCTTCAGTCATTTCTTTGTAAGGAGTTCCAATATCTTTGTATTCTCCAGTGTTTAATCTTCTATATGTAACATTATAGTCTTGTAATAATCCTGCGAATTCTAAATGTGAACCTAAAACTGATATACT
>CAZAKS010000101.1:0-3267 GCA_964485975.1 Candidatus Woesearchaeota archaeon | reverse complement strand
TAAGGGAGTGGGTTGAGGCTAGATTTGATTCTTTGTATGATGTTGGAAATGAAAGAGCATTAGCTAGTATTTTGGGAGTTAGTATGAATCAAACTTTAATTCGAGGAGTTTTGTTTAAAGCAGGTATATTGACAGAAATTCCTTTTGATAAAGTTATAGAGTATAGGAGTGCTTCTATAGTAAGTCCTTACTTGGATGAGAGAGTTGTTGGTGATGATGTTGAACTGAATAGGGAGAAGATTCTAAGAAGTGATGAATTTGGAGATTTTATTAGAACTACTTGTTCTTCTTTAGAAGATATATCAAAAAGTAATAAGGGTGGATTGGCTAGGTTGTTAGGAGTTGAACCTAGGATTGTGGCTGTTAGAGAAGAATTGGTTAGGATGGGTTTCTATGGGTGATCTAAAAACTTTAATGGCTGGATATATAGCAGATGAAGTTGATACTGCAATTGGTGAATGGATTGATAGAGAAGGTTATCAAGATTTATTTGATGTTAAGGTAGATAGAAAGATTATAATTCTATTAGGTTTGGAAACTTTATCTTTAGTTGAGTTTAGGAGGACTTTGTTTGATAAAGGTTACTTGGTTGAAGTTCCTATTAAAAAGATGATTGATGATATTGGTTCTTCTATTACAAATCCATATTTAGATCCTAGGATTGTAGGGGAGAAAGTAGAAGAACATAGAAAGCAGGTAGTGGAGAGTGATGAGTTTGGAAGGTGGGTTTGTGAGAGATATGATTCTTTGTTTGATGTGGAAAGAAATGGTGCACTAAAAAATTATTTAGATCCAAAATTGAGGGTTAATTCTCTTAGAAAAGCCATGTTTGAGGCTGGGTTACTTACAGAGTTTCCAGTAGGTAGGGTTTTTAGGGGTGGATCGATGAAAAGAAGAACAGCTCCTTATTTGAATCCAAAGATTGTTGGAGATATGGTTGAATATTATAGGGGAGTTATTTTAAGAAGTGATGAGTTAAGAGAGTGGGTTGGGACTAGATTTGATTCTTTGTATGATGTTGGAAATGAAAGAGCATTAGCTTCTATTTTGGGAGTATCTACGAATAGAACTAAGATTAGAGGGGCCTTATATGGGGCAGGGATATTTACTGAAATTCCTATTGCTTTGTTTTTGCAACATATAGGTGATTCTATTATGCCACTTTATATTGATCCTAGGGTGGTTGGTGATGATGTTGAACTGAATAGGGAGAAGATTCTAAGAAGTGATGAATTTGGAGATTATATTAGAGCCAATTATCCTACTTTGGATTCTATAAGTGCAACTAATAAGTGGGGATTGGCTAGGTTGTTAGGAGTGGATAGAAGGATTGTGGCTGTTAGAGAAGAATTGGTTAGGAGGGGTTTCTATGAGTGATCTAAAAACTTTAATGGCAGGATATGTGGATGATGGGAAGAGAAAAGAGATAGAAGAGAGAATAGAAGAGAAAGGTTATGACTCCTTACATGATATTGAGAGAGATCCAATATTGATGACATTATTGGGATTAAATAAGCGTATACATTCTGCAAATAAATTTAGGAAGGCATTGTTTGAAGCAGGATATTTAACAGAAGTTCCTGTTACTAATATTGTTGAAAATATTGATTTGCAAGGACCAAATTCTGTTTATTTGGATGAAAGAGTTGTTGGTGATAAAGTAGAAGAACATAGAAGGTTAGTTATTGATAGCCCTGAATTTGCAGATCATATTTATTCTAATTATGATTCTTTAATGGATGTAGTTGGAGTTAGGACTTCTTTGGCAAAGTTGTTTGGTGTTGCAGCAAGGGGAACAGATATTAGGAGAGCATTATTTAAAGAAGGATTTTTAACTGAACTTCCTATTGAGAAATTATTAGCTGATTTTAGAGTTGCAAAAAATTACAATCTTTATTTTGATTCTGAAGTAGTCGGTGAGGAAATGGTTGAGTTGTATAAGGAAAGACTTCTTAGAAGTAGAGAGTTTAGAGAGTGGTTGTATAGAGAGTATCCCACTTTGGAGGATGTTAGAACAGATAATGCTTTAGGAACGTATTTGGGAGTTGGTAGAAATGCAATTGAAATAAGAGAAGCATTACAAAAGAGAGGTTTTTATTTTGAGTTTACTATTGATGAAGTTGTTGCTAGGTTAGATACTAATCGGAAGTATAAATATTTTGATGATGTTTTTGTTGGAGAGGATTCAGAAGGATATAGGCAGCAGATTATTGATAGTGAACAATTTGCTAATTGGGTTTGTAATAATTTTGCTTCTTTAATGGATATTAAGCAGGTAAGAACTTCTTTATCTAGGATTTTAGGTGTTCGGCCTAAAGTTAAGGATGTAAAGAGAGCTTTATTTGAAGAAGGCTTCCTTACTGAAATTCCAATTGATGAAGTTGTGGCTAGAATTAGAGGGAGAACTGGATTTCATTCTTATTTTGATCCTGAAGTTGTAGGAAATATGGTTGAAGTGTATAAAGATGTAGTTATAAGAAGTGATGATTTTAGAGAATGGTTGTATAAGGAGTATCCTACTTTAGTTGATGTTAAAATTGATCGGTCTTTAGGAACTTTGTTAGGTGTTAACAAGGCTGGAAATTCTCTGAGAAAGGCTTTGATTGAAAGGGGATTTTATCCTGAATTTTCTGTTGCAGAAGTTATTGGGAGTTTAGGTAGGCCTGGTGGAAATCCTTACTTGGATCCAAAAGTTGTTGGAGATAGGATAGATGGATTTAGGGAAGAAATGTTGGGATCTCTTGAATTTAAAGAATGGTTGTATGGTAAGTATTCTTCTTTAGCAGATACTAATTATTCAGGTGATCTTGCAAATCTTTTGGGTATTAATGGGAAGCTAGGAGCTATGAGGAAGGCTTTAGTTGAAAGAGGTTTCTATACTATAAGGATGATTTAAGACGGGTTGTGGAGGGTTATGGGAATGAGTGATCTTAAGGCATTGGTAGAAGGTTATGTTGATGGTGGTAATAGGGAAGAGATAGAAGAGTATTTGGATAGGAGAGGAATTAGAAGTTTGATGGAAATAGATCATACTATTCCTGGTTTGGGAAATTTGTTAGGTTTTAAAGGTAGAGATCAGAGAAGGTGGAAAATACTTAGAGCAGAAGTTTATAGAATGGGATTTTTAAAGGGTTTACCTCTGGGTGAAATTGTTGAACATGTTGTGACTAAAGGAAGAAAAGGGATTAATCCTTATTTAGATCCTGAGATTGTGGGAGAGGATGCTGATAAAAACAGACAATTAGTTTTAGATAGTACTGATTTTGG
>CAZAKS010000100.1:2498-3286 GCA_964485975.1 Candidatus Woesearchaeota archaeon | reverse complement strand
CAAACACATTCCTATTCTTGTACCTATAGGCAAATTAGAAACCTCAAAACCTCTAGCACCAGAAAAAGAATCTTTTGCAACTTGAATCTCTCCAAATCTTCCAGCCCTATTTGGCCAAGTTAGCTTAGAAGCAGCATACAACATTTTAGAAACTTCATCACCTAATTCAACATCCACTCCAGCATCATCATAGGTTATCATTCTCAATCATTACTTACTCTAGGAGCCAGTATAAAAGCTAATCTTAACTTATCCAACAATTTATACTCTGCTCTTAAAGGATAATCATTTCCAAATTCTAAAGAAACAGAATCAGCTAACTTAGAAGCCTTAGAAACTTTCTTCAAGTACTCAATAGAATATTTTGAACTTGCCTCTTCCTCAGAAATAATAACAGTCTCTTCAGAAGGTAAAATCTCTACCTCAGCATCTCTCATATTGGATTCTGATTTTACTAACAACTTTTCAGTATTCACAACAAGAGCAACACTCTCAGCAACAATACCCATATCCTCAATAGCATCATCAAACTTTGAAGAAGACATTGATACTTTTGATGCAAAGGTCAAATTAGGTAATTTTTGTTCTGATTCTTCAATATTAATCAAAGGAATATTAAATTGTCTTGCAGATGTTCCTCTCAAAGAAATATTTAGCCTATTCTTATCCTCATCAAGATTCAAAGTTACAGTATCTGTAGGCTTAGCCCTTTTCAAGACAGATTTTAAATGATCAAAATTAATAGCCAAATCATGAGGCTTCTCAACATTATATTCAACAAAAGCTGA
>CAZAKS010000100.1:1770-2457 GCA_964485975.1 Candidatus Woesearchaeota archaeon | reverse complement strand
CATAGCAACATTAGCAGGATCAATAGCAATGATCTCTATTTTATCTTGATCTACTTTCAATGTGACTTCATTAACTAAATCAGAGATAACATTCACACTCTCTTTCAGTAATCTTGGTTCTGCTAGGATTAGTTTCATAGTTTAATTAGTTTAACATTTCTATTTTTATATATTACTATACTAAAGAATAGATATCCTACCAAAACATATCCACAAACTCTTCAACAAGAAGGTAAGCACCAAAAGAAAGCAATACAATTGTCAACATTAAAGGACTAACACTCAATTCCACTGCAAAAGGTAAAAATGAAAACAAATCAAAATCTAATCCTAATGGAAATAAACCAAAAAATATCAAAAATAAAGAAATAACAAAGTCCAAAACCATTTCCCTAATATTAAAACTTTTCAATTGAAGCAGACTATATCTCAAAAACACAATTCCTAAAATAATCAAAATAATCTCAAAAAAAAGATTTGAAAGATACCAAGCTTCAACATCATTCACTAGAGAATAAATAGAAAAAATAGAAAAACCTAGTAAAATAACTCCAAGAGTTATCCTCCAAATATCCTCTTTACCTCTTTTTTTCATGTTTTAGTCATATGCACGCCATCTATGGCTACACTTAACACACTCATAAAATCTTGTTTCAGCTTCATCAGACGCCCTAGTCTGTTGAGTCC
>CAZAKS010000100.1:0-1750 GCA_964485975.1 Candidatus Woesearchaeota archaeon | reverse complement strand
GCTGTTTCATGATGACACTTAGGACACTCTTCCTTAGTTTTAGGCATACTTTTCTTAGTATCATCCTTAATAACTTCAATCTTCTTTGACCCTCTAACTTCATCTTTCATCAAGATATCTTCCTTCTCTACCTTCTCATAACCACATAAACAAGTCAAATAAGTTTTCTTACCTTCTTCTCTTGGTTTCATTAAGCTTCCACAATCTGGACAAAATAACATTTTTTTAGCCTCCTATAAGTTGAGCAAACCAAATCTTCAACCAACCTATATAAGGGATCCTCAAATAAGCTGTACCAACAACCTCCTCTTCAACTATTGGCCATTGGTCAGGCATATCATTATTATCTCCCTTGACTTCAAAGGAATTAGCAGTCTCATTTATAAATGTTACCCTATGAATAATAGGATAATTACTAATTTGACCACTATAAGTATTCGTATAAACCACAATATCTCCCACTTCTACATTATCTTTTCCTTTCAAAACAATTACATCTCCCTTGTAAAAACCATCATGCATAGTAAAATCATTAAATTGTTCTTTTGTCAAACCTCTAGCTTCATACCATTCACCATTAACATCCCACCAAGAATCAAAATCCATATGTTCATGCTCCATACTAGGAGAAATAACAGCAACTAAAGGTAATCCAGTTCCTAAAACCAAACTCAAAAATGGATAAAATATAAACTTAACAATAACAAATGCCAAAATAATACTTACAACCCAAGAAAGAAGTGTATTTTCTTCAAACACATAATAATAAACTTTCTTCACTTTTTGCCAATTAGTTTTTTCATCCCAAGGAATATCATCTGCAACCATTCCATACTATAAGAAAACTTACTATAAAAACTTTTCTACATTTTCTTAATAACTTCACCAGAAGGAGTTTTCTCAGAAAACACAATAGTAGAAAACTTATACACCTTGCAATCAGGTTTTGTCAAAACATCAGGAGGTAATCCAGCCTTCCTACAAGTCCCTTCTAAAAATTCTTTAACATCCCATTTCTGATCAATAGCTACAATAGGTAACAACAAACCAGAAATCCCATGATGATCAATAATCAATCCATCCTTCCCAATCTCAATATTCTCTTCATAAGGTTTTTCAATCAATTCAGGCTTAGTTAAAACAGACACTTCAATCACTACTTCCTCATCTTTTGACAATGGTTGAAATCTGGGATCAGAAAAAGCAGCACTCTTTGCAGCCTCAATAACACCCCGTTCTAAAATATAAACTGGTTCAACAAAACCAATACATCCCCTTAAATCTCCAGAAGGATAAGAATGCAAAGTAACAAAAACTCCCAACTTTTCAATAAACCTTCCTTCTAACTTAACATCAAAAAATAAAGATTTTCTAGCCAAACTAACTAAATACTTTCCCTCTTCTAAATTCATTTTGCAATCTTTTTAAATTTATTAGAAAACTCTTGATAATTCTTATCCATCCTTTTCATTGCATCAATCAAAACTTTTTTTGGATCCTTTTTCTTAGTTTCCAAAACTAAAACAGCATGATTAACTTGTGGATGTTTAAGATTATATCCTGCAACTAAAACCTCTGAATCATTCCATAACTCCTTAACAATAGAATTTGCCAGAGTATGAGACTTTCCTACTAATTCCAACCTCAATAAAGTTTTTCCTGATTCTAGGACTTTTATTTCCATTATAACATATATTTTTCAAGCTCCCTTTTTAAACCTTTCGATTTAAACAAAAAATCAACATTGGAA
>CAZAKS010000099.1:0-3293 GCA_964485975.1 Candidatus Woesearchaeota archaeon | reverse complement strand
AAAATAAAATGTTGTCCAGGTTTTTCATTAAACTTTGAAATATATTGCTCATTAAATTCTTCATGTGAAATCCTTGGAACAAACTTAGCCCCTTTTAATTTAGGATTTTTAGTATAAAGACCTCTTACATTAGTATAATTAATGAAAAGTTTTGCATCTAGATAGTCTGCAATCACTGCTGCACTACCATCACTTGTACTTCCAGGTTGAAAACCAGAAGCAACAACAATATTAAAAGTTCTCAACAAATCCTTAACTTCCTCTAAATGAGTAGGAATCTCTTGATTACACTTTTCAACATACGATGCTACTAGTTTAGCATTCAATCTGGTTGTTTCTAAACCAATAAGATCTTTTACATACTCATTCTTATCTTTTAATGCATTAATATACTTCCTAGCTGTGCTTCCACCTCCGCAAACTAAGACCACCTTATTTCTTTTTGAATAGGATAGAATAACTCTTTTTAATGCTTTTAAGAATCTTAAATTAATCCTTCCTGGATTAATAGCAGAGCCACCAACAGAAATCACTACTGTTTTCATACTATTTCTATGTTATAGAAGTTTATAAATTTATTTAACCATAATAACTGAAAAAGTGCTTAGCCCCCTAAGTGTTCTTCCCATATGGGTATTATATGAAATTCTAATTTGGGCCTGTTGCTTTGTAATTTGACCAGATAATACTTGAGTAATCTCTAGCATTTTTTTTGAACCAAATCGTTTCAAAATTCCTCCTTCTTTAAAGAAAAATCTAAACTCTATAACATCTCCACTCTCAACTGTAGGACTATAATAATTTTTTAAGAGATAGCTTTCATCACCATTAACTAAAGATGAAAAAACCTCTTCAATAGTTTCAAATTCATAAGTTTGAGCATTCTCTACCTCTCGAGCAATATGGTTAACAGTAACTTCAAAATATTTTCTTTTCTTCCATACTCCTTTAGTAGCTTCATTAATAATAACTTCCCATAAAAAAGTATTACCTACTCTCTTTCTTTCAGAAGCAGGAGCAGAGCTACTCCCAGAATAAACACCTATTTCTCCTTGTATTTTGTCTAAATAACTAGAAAAATCTCTAATAAATATTTTCAAAGACCCAACTCTCCCATTAAGATTAGCAAATAATTTACTTTTTCTCTTATCATCTCCGTTCTTAAATTTATTATAAGCAGTCTCTAACTCTCTAACTGTTTCTGGAAAAGTATTTATCTGCTCTTTTTTATCCCTATAATAACCCATATAAAATAACAAAGATTAAAACTTTATAAATTTAATCCACAGTAAATAACCTAGAATCATGTACATCAAACATTCCCAACCTAGCACCAGCATCTAACCAACCATGCGCATAGTTTAGTGCTGCAAAAGCATCAACCTTATCTCCCTTACCCTCAAAAACCTCTGCATCCTTAATATACCTACCAATCATATCAAGAAAATCTTCTCTTTCATCCTTAAGTTCTGTTCTATTACCAGACTCTTTAGCCATCTCAAAAGCTTCCTTAGTAATAGAAAAATATTTCTTCAACTTCTCATCAGTTATTTCCTTCATTATCTAAGAAAAAATCAATCTCCTTTTTAACGTTTTCCCAAACTTCCTCAATATTACCAGAAGGAATCAACTTAGCCCAACTACTCCTATAAGTATCTCTAATCTTATGATGAAAATCTAAATTCTTTGATTCAAACCTATCATACTTACCAGAACTTTTCCTAGCCCTTTCCAAAGCCACCTCAACATCATCAACATCTAAATACAACTCCAAATGGGGCCTTAAAACAAAACCTTTCAAAGCCTCAAACAAATCACTACTAGCTCCTTGTGCATTTACTTGATAAACATAAGTAGATAAATCAAATCTATCACTAAGAACAATCTTTCCTTCTGCTAAAGCTGGTTTAATAATCTCTTCCTGCATTTGGTTCCTAGCAGCGGTATACAACAACATCTGAGTATTAGAAAGCATAGGACTCTTAGAATGTAATAATATATTCCTTATTTCCTCACCTGCAGAAGTTTGCCCAGGATCCCTAACAATAACAACCTCTCTCCCTTTAGTCTCTAAATACTCCTTTAATCTTCTTATCTGGGTACCCTTACCACAACCCTCTCCACCTTCTACAACTATAAATAATCCCTTTTCCATAGAATAATAGAAGAAAATAATGTTTTTAAAGATTATTGTTGTTCTTTATTAATTCCAAAAAACTTATTAATTATCTTTTAAAAATGCTTTTTATGGAACTAGTATATATCCCAGAAACCCCCTTTGGAGAATTCTATTATGATCCAGTCTCTTGTAAAGGTATTACTCTAAAACATCCTCTAGCAATTATTACTATGGATGAAAAGTGGGATCCCTATTCTATGAGTACAGCACAAAAAATTGAAGTAGCTGATGATGCTTTTGACAGAATGAAAGAAGCCCATAATAAAGGTGAAACACATTTAAGACAAGTTATTGCTCAGTGTCTGGCACAGAATCTTCACTAACTTCTTCAGAAACTTCTTCCTCTTCAGGAACCTCTTTATTATCAATCCTAGCAACAGTAGTAACTCTATCTCCAGAATTCAATCTCATAATCCTAACTCCTTGTGTTGCCCTACCAATCTTTGCAATACCTGAAATAGGAACTCTAATAATAACCCCATTCTGGGAAACTAACATAACTTCATCATCCTCTTTAACAGTTTTAATAGCAACAACCTCACCATTCTTTTCAGTAATCCTAATATTCAACACTCCCTTTCCACCCCTATTAATCAACCTATACTCTTCAAACTTAGTTCTCTTACCATAACCTCTTCTTGTAATTGTCAATAAAGCAGCATCAGATAAGGAAACCTCCATACCAACAACTTCATCATTCTTACCTAATCTAATCCCTCTCACTCCCATGGAATTTCTTCCAGATTCTCTTACATCTTTTTCATCGAATCTAACAGCTCTTCCCTTTCTAGAAGCAATTACAAACTTCAACCAACCAGGAGTCATTCTAACTTGAACTAATTCATCTCCCTCTCTTAATTTAACACCAATAATTCCACCCTTCCTTGGTCTTGAGTAAGCTTTCAAAGAAGTTTTCTTTACCAAACCATTCTTAGTAACCATAATTAAATAATGCTTATCATCAAATTCTTTAACAGGAACAACTCCAGATATTCTTTCGCCCTCTCTTAAATTCAAAAGATTAACAATATTCTTTCCTTTAGAATACCTACCCGATTCAGGAATCTGATAAGCTTTTAACCAGAACACCTGTCCTAAATTTGAAAAACATATT
>CAZAKS010000098.1:0-3394 GCA_964485975.1 Candidatus Woesearchaeota archaeon | reverse complement strand
CAGGTGTTTGTCCCTATTGTGTGGTTGATGAATGTGGTTGTGCTGCTGATAAACATGTTTATGAACCTGGTGAAAGAGAGAGAAAGTTAGATGTTTTAAGAGATGACATTTCACAAGTTCCTAAAACTTTGTATGGTTGGCAAGAGATGTTTGACAAGATTTATGGTAAAGCTAATAGGGATCATAGTTTAGGTCAAATTGGTTTTCATTTATTTGAAGAGTTAGCAGAGGTTTCTCAAGCAATTAGAGTTAGAAATAATGAATATCTTAGAAAGGAACTTGCAGATGTTTTTGCTTGGTTAATAGGATTAACCATAAAAAGTTCAGATATGTTAGGACAAGAGTTAAGATTAGATGATTTAGTTTGGAATAAGTATCCTAATGAGTGTCCGAGTTGTAATGGAAATCCTTGTGGAGAAAAAGTCTTTATTACTGAAAGTATTAGAGCTGTATAGTAAGCTTTATTAAGAGTTGATTTTTCTTTTAGATTATGAATGAAGAAGTTGAAGTTAAATTTACTTTAGAAAATCCAGATGAAGTAGAGAATAAACTAAAGGAAATTGCAAAGTTTGTAAAAGCAATAAATCAAAAGGATGAATATTATGTTCCAAAACATGAAGATTATTTTGTTAATATTCCAGCTAATAAATATTTTAGAATAAGACACCAAGATGGTAAAAGTGAGGTTGCTTACCATTTTACTCATTATGCTGATGATGGAGATAGGTTAAAAGCTGATGAATATGAAACTGGAGTAGATGATCCAATAATGATGTCTAATATTTTAAAACAATTGCAATTTAATAATAAAATTACTGTTACTAAACATAGGAAAGTATATTTGTATAAAACTTTTGAAGTAGTTTTAGATTATATTGAAGAATTAGGCCATTTTGTTGAAGTTGAAGTTAAAGAAATGGAAGATTCTTTTCAAGAAGAATTAATTAAGTGCCGTAAAATTATTGAAGAATTAGGAGTTAAGGGTAAGGAAGTTCCTGAAAAAGGTTATCCTGACTTAATTAACGAAAAGAAAGATTTATAAATTAGTTTTCTTTGTATAAAATTTAATGGTTGCAAAAAAGAAGGTGGAAGTTAAGAGTGGGGATAAAAAACTTGATCTACTTTTAGAAAGTAATTTAGTTCTACAACATAATCTAAAAGACTTAATTATGAGCAATAAAGAACTTAATACAAATATTAAGGATTTAATGCGATTATTTAGAAGTGCTGGTGAACATATTAAATCAGGGAAGTATGAAGATCCTATGATCAATAAAATAAATGAATTATTGGATCAGAATAAAAACTTGGCACAGGCTTTAAAGTTGTTAGAAGATTATGTAAAACAAAGAACTTCAACAATGCCTGGAACCACAAATCTATAAGATGGTTGTTCGTTTTTTAATGGATAATGTTCAAAGAGAGAATGACGAAATTCTTGAAAGAATAAATAGATTGGCTACTAAGGAGCCCTATCCAGATAAACATACTGCTCATCTTGCTGTTTTCTTAAAAGCTTGTTTTGATATTGAATTAGAAAAAACATTAGTAGAATTGAGAAGAAAAGAGGAAGCTGAAACAATAATTAGAAATAAGAGACTTCAAGATATAAGGAGAAAAGAAGAAGAGAGAAAAATAAGAGAATTAGAGAGTATGGCCCCAAGTGCTCCTGCTCCTCCTCAAGGTTTACCCCCTTTAGAACTAGAAACAGTTGGGAAAAAGGAATATTCTATTATGTTATATGGTTCTCCAGTTGGTGTTTTAGTTGATCAAGATGAACAAGGAAGATATAGTTATAAAAAACATGAACCAGTATTAGATTTAAGAGTAATTGATTTTATTGAACAAAATTTTGGAGATATTGTGGGTAAGGATATGAGTATATTGGATAAGAATGAATTTATTCAATTGAGTGCATTTAAATCTGCAAAAAAATTAAATTTGAAACTTGGAGTTGAAGATTTGGGCAAGGTAAGGTATTACTTGAAAAGAGATGCTTTAGGTGCTGGACTGATTGATGTTCTTATTGTTGATGAAAAAGTTAAAGAGATTACAATTGAAGGAACAGAACCAATTACAATTAGCTATGGAGTTCATGGTATGTTAGGTACTAATATTAATTTCGAGACAAATGAAAAGTTAAATAACTTAATCTTTAGAATAGCAAGTGTTACTGGTCAAAATATTAATGAACAGCAGCCTATGATGAGTGTTCAATTCCAAGGTTTTGCTATTAGTGCAACATTAGGGATTGGTGGGAGTAGTTCTAGAATGGTCTTAAAGCGGCTTTAATTTCGTAATTTTTTTAAATAAAGATATATTTTTCTTCTATCATGGAGCTTATTGATAAAACTAAAGATTTTGTTCAGAATGAATTAGAAGGAGATAGCTCAGGTCATGATTGGTGGCATGTATATAGAGTATGGAAGAGTGCTATTTCTATTGCTAAAGAAGAGAATGTAAACTTGTTAGTTGTTGAACTGGCTGCTTTATTGCATGATGTTGATGATTGGAAGATTTCAGGCAGTTTAGAACCAGTAAAATCAAAAAAATGGATGGAAGAACAAAGAGTGGATAGTGAAGTTATAGTTCAAATTTGTGATATTATTAGAAATGTTTCTTTTAAGGGTGCTAATGTTGATAGTGTGATGAAAACAAAAGAAGGTATGGTTGTTCAGGATGCTGATAGATTAGATGCAATGGGAGCAATTGGTATTGGTAGGACTTTTGCTTATGGGGGGAGTGCAGGTAGGGAGATGTATAATCCCAATATTAAACCAGTTATACATGATAACTTTGAATCTTATAAAAAGAATAATAATCCTAGCCTGAATCATTTTTATGAAAAGTTATTGTTATTAAAAGATTTAATGAATACTGAAACTGGGAAAAGAATGGCAGAAGAGAGGCATCAATATATGGAAGGATTTTTGGATAGATTTTATAAGGAATGGAAGGGAGAAAAATGAGACCTAATCCAGAAAAAACACTGATATTTGGATTCTATGCTCATGAAAATGGAACTCAATATGGTTATGAGATTATGGAAATGAGACTATTACCTGATGTGGAGATTTATTATCCTGCAGGACAGAGAGGAGGTTCTGGAAGATTTCGTTCTGTTGAAGAGCTTGTTGATGCAATGAAAGGAAAAGAACGTCTCCTTCTTCATAGGGGCCATGTTGTTGATTCAACTTATATCCCCGCATTTAGTCCTGATGTTTTAAAAATGGCTCCAGATGCTGAACATCTATCTGGTGAGGATTTATCTGAGCTTTACTTCTTTTTATCAGAGTGGGACTATTGACAAAAGGTTTTTATAAACTTAAATATTAAGATTCTATATGAAATTAGGAGTATTATTTACTGGTGGGAAGGATTCTTGCTATGCTTT
>CAZAKS010000097.1:0-3469 GCA_964485975.1 Candidatus Woesearchaeota archaeon | reverse complement strand
GTTTAGTCTTTTTGGTTCTAACTCTGGGTTTGATTCAATAAAAGATTGTTTTCAAGATCAGTTAAAACATATTTATGCTTTGGAGACAGGATTGAGTAGTGATCCTGAGATGAATTGGAGGATTTCTGAGCTAGATAAGTATAACTTGGTATCATTTTCTGATATGCATTCATTGTATCCTTGGAGGATGGGTAGAGAGGCCACACTGCTAGATATTGATCTTAACTATAATGATTTAATAAAAGCAATAAGGACAAAAAAAGGATATAAAGGGACAATAGAAGTTGATCCTAATTATGGTAAATATCATTGGGATGGACACAGAAATTGTAATGTGGTTCTATCTCCCCAGGAAACTGTAAAAGCTAAGGGGATCTGTCCAGTGTGTAAAAAACCATTAACCATTGGTGTTGACTATAGAGTAGAAGAATTGGCTGATAGGCCAATAGGATACAAACCTAAAACCTATACCCCTTATAAAAAATTAATTCCTATTGCTGAACTTGTCTCTATGCACTTACAAAAAGGAATAGCTACAAAGGCCGTAAGTAATGTTTTTGATAGGATGATAAAGAAATGGGGTTCTGAATTAAATATAATGTTAAATGCTGATAAAAAAGATCTTGTAGAAGAAGTTGGAGAGAAATTAACTCAAATTATACTAAGAAATAGAGAGAGTAAGATAGATATTAAACCCGGATATGATGGAGTATATGGTATACCTTTATTGGAAGAGAAAAAACAAAAATCTTTAGTTGAATTTTAACCAAAGTAATTAACATCATTATTTTCTTTTTGTTCTTGTGTTGCAGCTTCTGCTAGCTTTTTTGTTTTAGTTTTAATCTCTTGCTCTAGTTCTGCTATTTCTTCAGATAGAGTTTTTAGATTTAACTTAAAATCAAACTTTTTGTCTAATACTGCAAGAGTTTCTTTAGATCCTTTTATTCCCAAGTAAGCAGGGTGACCAAAGGTTTGAGTTAACAATGATACTGCCTGAACATTTCTTTTTGCAGCTGCACCAAGTAAAACCCCAGTAACACCCATTATTGGGCCAACTACACCATAAATCTTATTTGAACATCCTTTAAATGAAGATACCATTTCTTTATTGTTTCCAGTGATATACACTTTTGGTTTTTTAGGTATTTTTTGTAAACCTATACCTCCAAGAGTTACTATTTGTTTTCCTTCAAACTTATCCATAACATCTAATACTACTTCACAAAACTTGTAACATGAAGCCTCATCAATAGGTTGAATGTCACCAACTAAAAAGAAAAAGTCTTGCTTGTTAATTTTCTTATGCCAAATCTCAACAATTGGCAAATTGATTAAATTATTTTCATTAACAAAAACTGAATGTGGAAAATAATGAGAGTGTATTTCTATAATTTTCTTACATTTTAGACTTTCAACTAGAAAATCTGCTGCAACTTTACCAACATTACCAATACCTGGCAAACCCTCTATTAATATAGGATTTTTTATCTTTGTTTTTGTAAGAAATTTTACTTCGAAACCCATCTTGTTAAAAAAGAATGTGTCTTTTATAAAGCTTGTTGTTGTTTCTTATACTCTCTACGGTATTTACCCCATTTATCTTCGGGGTTAAACTTGGCTGGCCTTGTGGTTACTGTCTTCTCACCACAACTACAAGTCTCTTTTAGTGTGTATTTATTGCAATTTTTACAATATAGTATTTTAGAACTCATTTTTTCTTTATTAATTCATAATGACCTTTTGATTTTTTCATTCCTTTTTGGATTTTATCACAGACTGATTCTAATTGCTCTTGTGCAGTTTTGTAATCTGAAGAATAAGACTCTATTCTATATTTTGGTGCTGAAATGTATACTATATTCATTTTGTATTCCTTCTTTTTTGCGAATTCTTCAGCTGAAATAAGTACTTTTTTTATTTCTTCTATCCCATTTTCAGAAGGATTTTGTAGATTAACAAAAGCACCCACTAAAACTTCTGGAGGCTTTATTTTATCTTGAATTGTTTCTACTAAAAGTTTAGTATATTTTGATGGAAGTTTTAGGTCTGCTATTACTTCCTCTCCTTTGGCTGAAATTTCAAAAAAAGCATGTGAAAGAAGATCAAATTCTTCTATTAACTTAAATCCTACATTTTTATAATAATCTAGCAAGGTAGTCTTTTGCTGTTTTGCTACAGACTCCATAAGTTTTTCTGCTTTTATTTCTTGTTTAAACTCATCATTTTTCTTGTTTCTTAAAGACATTGAAACTCTTCTCAAGGAAAGATCTACTTGTTTTTGTTTTTCATTTACTCTTAAAACTATACAAACTAGTTTCTTTCCCTCTTTAACATAGTCTCTAATATTCCTTATTCTTCCAGGAGCTATCTCAGAAATGTGAATCATACCATCTTGTTTTTCATACTCATCCAGATCAACAAAAATAGAATGATATAAAATTTTCTTAACTGTACAAATAACAATTTCATTTTCTTTAGGTAGTCCTTTTTTCTTGTAAAACATATCATAAAGAAAAATAAGGGGTATTTAAAAGGTTTACTCTAGAATTTCAATAACTTGGGCTTCTATCTTGCTTTTTCCACCTGTTGCTAAAGCAAGAGGTTCTCCACAAACAAGGCAATCTATTTTAGATGAACACTTGCCAAAGATTACTTGTTCATTTTTGCACTTGCAACGAACTTTTATGAATTTTCCTTTTGGTTCTTGAATCATTTTATTGTAACTCCATTTTTTTTGCTCTTCCTCTGTTTAGAAGATGACCTTTACTACATACTGAACACCTTAGTACTAGGATGTGTTTTTTTGTTTGTTTTGCACCAGTTCTTTTGAACTTAGATACAGCAGGTTTGGAATATTTGTTATAGTTACCAAAACCCCTTCTAAGGCCTCTTAATCTCATTCTAATTTTTGAACCAATAGATTGTGTATGTACAGAAGATCTTGTTTTTTGCTTTGCTTCTGTTACTGCCATCTCTACATGCTTTTTACATTTTGTACAGTATCTTTTGATTTTTTTAGGATGTTTCATTTTCAGCTTGTTTACTTCTTACCAGTATACTTGCAATTTTCGGGTCCAAATGTATTGTTTCTCCAACCTCAAAGGGCCCATAAGTCTTCATATCAGGACCAACAAACTCAGGGATGGATTTTACTACCCGAATAGCTATGGTATCGGTTTTATCTGGTGTTTTTAAATCTTTCTGTTCCTGTTTTTGTATAGAGGGTAGCTGATTCTGAAGTAAATTTATAAGAATATTACCTTTATAAGTAGAAAATGTTTTGTTTAGCTCAGTATAGAATGATAGTTCTTCTTGTAGCATCATAGATGTATCTTGTGCCATATTGCTCCTTGAGGCAAAAAGTGCTGCTTGAATTATCTTAGATTCTCTCTTTTCATAAAGTTCTTTTAATATTTTTCTCACATTCTTTAATTGAATTTGAGTTTTTTCCAACTCTTTAGAGGCAAAA
>CAZAKS010000096.1:0-3515 GCA_964485975.1 Candidatus Woesearchaeota archaeon | reverse complement strand
TATAAGCTTTATGATAAAACAGGATAAATATAAATCAAAAATATAGCTAACAACATCCATATTATAACACTAATAACCATCCCAAGATCTTTATAGACTTGATCTGGACTACGAACAATTTTAGAATTACTCTCAATCAAATACCAATATCTCAAAACAGAATACATAACAATAGGTAATGTAATCAACATAGAATAAGTACTCAAAAAAGAATAAAAAGCATAAGACACAAGCAATAATGAAACAACAACAATTAAAAGTTTATCTAATAAATCTTGAGTATAATATTTTAAAACCTTCTTATGTTTATAAGCTTCCTTTCCTAATAACATAAAATCTCCTTTTCTCTTCCCAATAGCTAAAAATAAACTAAGGAAAAAAGTACAAACAACCAACCAAGGACTTAAAATAACTCCCAAAATAAACACACCAGCTATAGCCCTAACTACAAAATTAATCGCAATTGCAATAACATCTAAAAACAAAATATTCTTCAATAACAAAGAATACAATTGAGTAAATAAGAAAAATCCAATTATTAAATAGAAAAAATGCTCAGATAAACACCAAGCAATAACTAAAGACATTACAGCAAATATACAAGCAATAAACCCTGCCCAAAAAACAGAGATCTTACCAGCTGGTAAGGGCCTCTTTTTCTTCTCTGGATGTTTTTTATCTCGTTCTACATCAAAAATATCATTCAAAATATAATTTGTAGATGAAATCAAACATAAAGATATAAAACCAAAAAATATCAACCAAAAAGAACCAAAATTCAAAACTTGTTCAGCAAATATTAAGATTAAAAAAACTAACAAATTCTTATAATATTGCCTAACTCTAATTAAATCAAAAAACATTAATAAAAAGAACAAATAAACAATTTATAAGAATTATTATTTCTTAAATAGACTTTTACTCCTACTAAAGGACTTATTCAAAGCTTTATCCAATGGATTTGCAATTTTCTTAGGTTGCACTCTTTGTGCAGGTCTTTGAGGCATAGGCCTAGGTTGTTGAGGTTGCCTAGGTTGTTGAGGTGGAGCTTGTTTTTGAACAGGTTTAGCTTTTCCTTTAAGTTTTAATTTTCCAGACTTATACAAATAGAAAACTCCTCCCCCCAAAATAGCAAGAACCAATAGGACAATCAAGAAAAACATTAATCCAGATCCTCCTTCTTCATCTTTTGAATTAGAAGAAACAGTTGGTTCATCATCCTCATCAGTATCTTCTTCATCAGGCAAAACATTATCTACTTCTGTAGGGATATGTGTTGAAGAAGTTCCATTATCAATAGGATCCACCACTGGATCAACAACCGGATCAATTATCCCAGTACCACCACAATTTTCATCATCATAATCAATCTTCCCATCACAATCATTATCTAAACTATCTCCACAAACCTCTGCAAAAGATTCTATTCCACCCAAACAATCTGCCCAAACCCCATAGTCACAAGTTTGAGTCCCATTAACACACATACCAACATTAGTACCACACTCTTGTTGTTCTCCATGTGTACAACCACAACCCTCATCTATCTCACCATCACAATCATCATCTTCACCATTACATTCTTCTAAACTAGAAGCAGCATAACTAGCACCATAACAAATACTCCAATAACCATCTTCCTGGCAATATTGAGTTCCTGCATTACAAACACCTACACCTGTTCCACAATCTCTTGTCTCTCCAGAAGTACAAGCCCCTTCAAAAGTATCAGTCCCTCCACATTCAGTATCATCAGCATCCACTAAACCGTCACAATCATCATCAAAAGTATTAGTACAATTTACTTCAGTATCATTTCCAGAATATTCTCCACTACATGCACCCCACAAACCATCGCTACAAGATTGAGTTCCATACTCACAAATTCCAACATTACCCTTTTCCCCACACTCTTGAGAATCACCATCAAAACAACCACCTGCACAATCACTATCCTCACTATCAGCATCCCCATCACAATCATTATCTAAACCATCACTACAATAAGCAGACTCAGTACTCAAAGTAGTATCCTCACAAAAACAATAATATTGAGAATAAGGATCAGCCCCACAAAAACTCTCATCACAATAAGCACTACTATACCACTGACCATCATAACAATGTTCATAATCCTCCCAATCACAAGCACCAGGAGTACAAGTACCTAATTCAGAATAATAATCAGAATCTACTAAACCACAATATTCTTCTGTCCCATAAAGGTCACCCATCAAAACCCATACACCATTATCACAATATTTATTATTTCCCAAATCACAAGTTCCATCTGTACAAGTTTCAGCACCTATATTCACACCACCCCAACAAGGAACAAAAAAAGTGGAAGTAACTTGATCTACATTCCCTTCTTCATCACAAGTTTTTTCATAATGACTTCCATATCCACCTATAGAACAAGTATCTAAATAGTAACTACAACTTGTCTCTCCACAAACCCTAACAAAACCAAATACTCCAGACTGATCTGCAGTATATCCAGTACCTCCAGGATTATCAGTATCAGTACAAGTAGTCTCACCCACAGGTCCAACCCCACCAATTATCAAAAAACCAGTAAAACTATTAACTTTAAGTAATAAAAGAAATACTGCAAAAATTAAAGCTATTATTAATACCCACCTCTTATTCATATACTAATTAATAGTATAACAATTTATAAAATTAACTAAAAAGAAAAAATTATTCTTCCTTCTTCAACTTCTTAATCTTATCTTTAAGATTCAACTTCTTTAACAATTCTTTATACCTATTTCTAATTGTTACTTCAGTCACTCCAGCAATATCTGCAACTTCTCTTTGTGTTCTTTTCTCATTATTCATAAGAGCAGCAACATAAAGTGATGCAGCAGCAATACCAGTTGGACCTCTTCCAGAAGTTAACTCAGAATTTTGAGCCATCTCTAAAATATCAACAGCCTTACTCTGTGTATCTGCACTCAATCTTAAAGCTGAAGCAAATCTTGGAATATAATCAATTGGATTTGAAGGCAGGATTCTAATTCCTAACTCTCTTGTCACAAATCTATAAGTTCTTCCAATCTCTTTCTTATCAATACCTGAAGCCTCGGAAAGTTCATCTAAAGTTCTTGGAACTTCATGCCTTCTACATGCAGCATAAAGTGCACCAGCAACAACAGATTCCATTGATCTCCCTCTAACCAAACCCTTCTGTACAGCTAAAGTATAAATTCTTGCCGCCTCTTCTTCAACAGATTTGGGCAACTTCAAATAAGAAGCAACTCTCTTCAATTCAGCCAAAGCCAATTTAAGATTTCTCTCAATTGCAGTTGAAATCCTATACTGCCATTTCCTTAACCTAAAAAACTTATTCTTTCCCTTACCAGCCAACTTGTAAATATCTTGTTTTTGCCCAACATCAGTACCAAGACCTCTGTCAAACTTAGTATAAGTCATAGGAGCACCAGTTCTTCTCCTTTTATCAGCATCATCAGAATCAAACTCTCTCCACTCTTGAGAAAAATCAATCAGTC
>CAZAKS010000095.1:0-3574 GCA_964485975.1 Candidatus Woesearchaeota archaeon | reverse complement strand
TATTCATTTATATACCTTTCTATCTCAAAACCTTAGCTCCACAAGCAATACAAGCATCCAATTTACTAAGAAAACAGTTATTACAGACTAATTTACCACACTCTTTACACATCCTCATACTAATCTCTTTATGGCAGATTTGGCACTTATCCATACTTTTCTCAATGATAACAACATTTATAAATTTTTATACCTCTAAAATACATATGAGATTTAAAGAAAGATTAAAAAAATTATTAAATGAAGAGGATGCCGCAATCCTCCTATCCTATATGAAATCATACAAATTAAATACAAAAATGGAAACTCAAAAGAGATTAGACTACCATATTACCAAATGTAGAAACTTTCTTACAAAAAACCATGAAAAAGTAACAAAAGCAAGAAGGGAACACACAAAAAAACTAGGATATTTCATAGACATTAAAAAAATAGTAAAAAAATTATAAAATGGTAGATATTTCATATAAAGGATTAAGAAGATTAAACACCCTACAAATACAATATGTTAAAAATATTTCTGAACAAGAATATAAGAAAATAAAACGAGATTTCAAAGATTGTACAATGTTTGTAGATGTAAAAAAACAAGAAAAAGCAGGCAACCGATTCAAATTCTCCTACCATATAAGGGTAGAATCGCCAAATACAATTCTAACAGCAAAAGACTCTGATTGGGATGCACTAAAAGCACTACATAAAGTATTTGATAATCTTAAATCAGAAGTAACACACAAGTTCAAAAGAGAAGCAACAAGAAGAAGAACAAAGAAATTCTAAATAATTATTATGTAAACATTTAAATATTAATTTATTCACTAATTTAATATGCATTACAAAGTATCAGGAAAAGAGGTAATGAAAAATCTTGGTTCTTTTAAAGAAGGTTTATCCGGAAAAGAAGCAAAAAAGAGATTAAGAAAATATGGAAAAAATACAATAGAGAGAAAGAAAAAAATCTCTGCAGTTAAAATATTTCTAAATCAATTCATAAATCCACTTGTAGTTGTTCTAATTGCAGCAACTGTAATCTCAGTATTAATTCAGCACTACATTGACGCCATTGTAATAGGTGTAATACTTGTTCTAAATGCAATTTTAGGTTTTATGCAAGAATATAAAGCAGAAAAAGCAATAGAAATGCTTGATAAACTAAGATCTTTCAAAGCAAATGTATTAAGAAATAATAAATTAATTACAATAAATACATCAGATCTTGTTCCTGGAGATGTTATAGTTCTAGAAACAGGAGATAGAGTTCCTGCAGATGCAAGATTATTAGAAATTGTAAACTTAATGGTAGAAGAAGCTCCACTAACTGGAGAATCTGCAGCAGTAGACAAAACAGTCAAACCAATTAACAGAACAGTTGCACTAGGAGATCAAACAAACATGATCTTCTCTGGGACTACAATAGTTGAAGGCAGATGTAAAGCAGTCATAACAGAAACTGGAGAAAAAACAGAAATTGGTAAGATTGCAAGGTCTCTTGATGAAATAGAAACAGAACCAACTCCTTTGCAAAAAAAACTAAAAGAACTAGGTAAATGGTTAACAATTGGAGTTATTATTGTAACTGCATTAGTAATTCCAGTAGGACTAATAAGAGGTATGGCTTTCTTTGATCTATTCTTAACTGCAATAAGTCTTGCAGTAGCAGCAATTCCAGAAGGACTTCCAGCTGTTGTTACAATCACATTAGCACTTGGAATAAGAAGAATGCTTAAAAGAAAAGCATTAATCAGAAAATTAAAATCAGTTGAAACTCTTGGTTCTGTTACAGTAATCTGTTCTGATAAAACTGGAACACTAACCCGAAATGAAATGACTGTAACAGATGTTTTTGGTAACTTAAATCACTACAAAGTTACTGGAAAAGGATATGACACTGAAGGTGCTTTCTTACTAAACAATAAAATAATTAAACCTCTTGAACTAAAATCCCTTTTAACAGTTGCAAACACCTGTAACAATGCTTCAATAGATACTGGAGATCCAACAGAAAGAGCATTAAAGGTACTTGCAGCTAAACATCCCACTCCAGAAGTAAAAAGAGTAAAAGAAATTCCATTTTCTTCTGAAACAAAATACATGGCTATTGTAGATAGAAATGGTAAGTATTATGTTAAAGGTGCAGTAGAAACAATATTAAAACAATGTAAAAATATTGAAGTAGACTTTGACAAAAGAGTTCTTTCATATAATACAAGAAAAATAAGAGAGTCTGATAAAAAATTAATTTTAGAAAAAAATCAAGAATTTGCATCAAAAGCACTAAGGGTTCTAGCACTTGCATATGGGGAAAAGGATAATCTAACTTTCTGTGGCTTAGTAGGTATGATAGATCCTCCTAGGAAGGAAGTAAAACATGCTATAGCTCAATGTAAACAAGCAGGAATAAGGCCTGTAATGATAACAGGCGATCACGCTGTAACTGCAAAGGCAATTGCTAAAAGAATTGGCTTAAAATGCGATGTTATGATTGGAGAAGAACTAGATAAACTAACTGATGAAGAACTAAGAAAAAAAGTAAAAGATGTTTGTGTCTTTGCAAGAGTATCTTCAATACATAAAGTAAGGATCCTAAAATCTTTACAAGAAAACAATGAAGTTGTTGCAATGACTGGAGATGGAGTAAATGATGCACCTGCACTAAAAAAATCAGATGTAGGTATATCTATGAATATAAAAGGAACAGATATAGCAAGAGATGTATCAGATATTATTTTACTTAATGATCATTTTGCCTCAATAGTCTCTGCAGTTAGAGAAGGTAGAATTATTTATCAAAATATTAAGAAATTTATTAAATTCTTATTAGGATCAAATATCGACGAGGTTGCAATAGTTTTTATATCTTTATTAGCAGGATTACCTCTACCTATGATTCCAGTTCAAATCTTATGGATTAATCTAGCAACAGATTCTCTACCTGCATTAGCTCTAGGTATTGATCCTCCTGAACCAGGCATTATGAATAAAAAACCAAGAAAACCAAATGAAGGCATCTTCCACAATATGACTGGATTCCTAACTTTTATTTCAATATACTCTATCTTAATACTCGCAGGTCTATTCTTATATTATCTTAATACATCTACTATAGAACACGCAAGAACAATGGTCTTTGCAGCCATAATCTGTCTAGAAATATTCTTTGTAGTATTTGCAACAAGATCAAGAACAGTCCCATTATACAAACTAAAAAGGAATTATTACCTAATGGGTGCTGTTGTAATCTCAACAATAATGCTCTTAGTAACAATCTATACTCCATTAAGTCAATACTTTTACACAGTACCACTATCAATAAAAGATTGGTTAATGATAATACCTGTAACATTATTAGGCCTAGTAATATATGAAATAAGCAAACTATTCAAAAAAGTATATAAATAATTAAACTTCTAATTATACTATGAAAATAAAAGAGGTGAAAGCCACTGTAATTCAGAATTCTAGAAATAAAAATACAATACAAGTTACAGTTAACAAAAAATACCACTGTTCAGCACCATCTGGAGCATCAACTGGTAAGTTTGAAGTGCCTGCATTCAAAAGAAACGCACCAGTG
>CAZAKS010000094.1:0-3598 GCA_964485975.1 Candidatus Woesearchaeota archaeon | reverse complement strand
GAGTGGGTATTTCTGTAATAATATCATAATCATTTAACAATTTAAAATTATTTGTAAAATTTATAGAAATATCATGTTTGTGAAATATATCAAATAAATAAAATATAAATTCACTATTTGCATCATTATCAGGAAAACCTTCATTTGCACTTGAATGAATCTCAGATTGCACATAAGAAATATCACAATTCAACCTAGTCCACAAACTAGCTGTTTTATGGAACCCATCATAAGCCTGTCTTATGTGGGGTTTATCATCAGCAGCTTGAACATGATCATAAGATGCAAAAGGAAGTAAAACTTTCAAATCAGGTAACTTCTCACCAACCAAACCATAATTATTAACTGTAATCCTATAAGGCCAAAACTCATCAACCTCTTCAACAGTTGCAACATCATCTGGCCATTCAGTAAATACATTATTATCATAAAGTGCACGAGTTAAAGCCTGTGAAAAATAACTTTTTCCTCCAATCTGTGGCCCCTTATAATCCAAAACATAATCTCCAAAAGCAGGTCTCCCTCCCTCTTCCTGTTCAACCCAACTAACTTCAGAATAATCAACATCAATTGAAGTTCTACTATAACCTCTATAATCATAATAAGGATTATAAACCTTATTTCTAACTGTATCAAAATGACCAATCTCCAAAGGATACATCTCTGCCATTGTAGGATTTTCTCTTCCAACAAAATACTTCAAAGATTGCAAATCCTCTCCATAATAAGCCATAACATTTGTAGCAACAACACCAGCATGAGAAGAAGCAAACAATCCAACATTATCATAAAGAACATCAACTTCAATCAATTCATGTAAATATTTCCCATTAACATCTGGAATCTCTCCCGCAGCAAATCTAATAGTATCTCTTAAAGAAGCCAAACTATCCTCTCCACCAAAATCATACTCTCCTTCACTAATAACTCCTGTAATCTTATCATACTTACCAGGCCATAGATTAGTAACAGAAACAGCACCAACATCCACCGGATTATAATCCAAATGAAACCCGCTCTGTTCATCATTATATTTCTCAACAAACCAAGTAGAAGCAACAGCAACAATAGGTGCACTATCTCCATACCTCAATTCATAAGGAACATCTATTGCAACAGCAATCTTTCCATTTTCTACACTATCAATCTGAGTTACAATATAAGTTGCATCACAAATTTCATGTTCTCTCTCATTTACAATTCCATCTCCATTATCATCACACTCTAAATCCCCACCCATCAATCCTATAGCAACTGCAACAATAGCAAGTAAACCTGCTCCCCCATAAATAAAACCTTTCTTCATAAAAATAACAAACCTTTAAAAATTTAAAAACCTTTGTAAACAAAATGAAAAAAAAGTCATTATTGGTTACTCTACTTTTAATCCCCATCTTATTATTATCAATTCTAATCTTATTACCAGAAGAACCAGAACCATTCACCTCTCCTCTATACTTTACTTTTGTAATACATACTGAAGAAGACATTAACAAATATGGAATAGAAAAAGAAAACAACATGGACTATGATGGAGATGAAGAATTACTCTTACATTCAACAATGACAATGAGAGAACTAGGCAAAATAGCACAAAGCCATGGAGTAAAAATAAATTTTGGAACTGATTGGACTTTTGCAAATGGAGTAGAAAACTATGATCCAACTTTTTTCACAGATCTAGAAGCAATGGGACATGAAATAGATGCCCATGCACACGAATCCCACATTTTATACTCTGAAGTAAGAGAAGATATAATCTCTGCAGGTGGAACACCAACCCAAATAGCTTCAGGATTAACAGAAGATAAAATATATGAAAAAATGGAATACTTTGATACTTACTATCCAGACTTTACAACTTTATGGGGAGTATCACTAGCAGATCATGAATTAGGAGAATCAACAGCTGGATGGGTATGGAGACCATCAAGAGAAGACTGGACCATACATGATCCAAATGGAAACTATATCTATATTGGACATAATGAATATGTGAATAGTATAAATTATTTAGAAGCTGCAATAAATAACAGAAAAGAAAATCAAATCAATACTTATGCAGTCTTTACAAACCCAAGACAATTTATGGCATCCAAAACATCAACAATAGATGAAAAATGGACAGCAAAAGAATCAAGTTATGAATACTATGAAAACAGACTAGAATGGTGGGACAACTTCTTCACAGAACTAGAGCCATATATTGAATCTGGAGAAGTAGAATATGCTAGCCTAACTGAAATTTCAGAACTTTTTATTGAAAAAGAAGATCAACTAAAATTTAAGTTTGGAGAAATTCCAAGATCAGAAGAAGAACTTGCAAGCTTAAATATCCAAGAAGGTTATAAAATCTAGAAAACTTTATATTAATTCTAATTATTGAAATACTATGCCTTTTGATGTAGTTATAGGAAGAAATGAATCAGATAAGAAGAAATTTGGTTCAAAAGGAACCATCTTATTAGGTAAAACCTATGTTAAAATGGGTCAAACTACTTCTATGTCAAATCCAATATATATGGATGTAATTCGTTCTCATGTTGTATTTGTCGTCGGTAAAAGGGGAGGAGGTAAATCTTATAGTGCTGGTGTTATTGCAGAAGGAATGATTGATTTACCTAAAGAAGTATCAAAAAACCTATCAATAATCATGCTTGATACAATGGGAATCTATTGGACAATGAAGTATGGTAATGAAAAAGATTCAGATTTACTAGAAATGTGGGGGCTAAAACCCAAGGGACTGGAAAAAATAAAGATCTTTGCTCCAATTGGATACTATGACAAAGCAAAAGAAGATGGAATCCCAGTAGATGAAAAATTTGCAATTAAAGCATCTGAACTCTCTGGAGAGGACTGGAGACTTGCATTTGGACTAGAACCTTCAAATCCAGTTTCTATTCTAATTGAAAAAACATTAGGTGATCTTGCAGAAAATAAAATTTATAAATATGATATTGACCATATGATAGAAGCAATGAAAAAAGATGATACTTTTGACAACAATACTAAAAATGAAGCAATAAACAGACTAAAAGTATCCAAAAGGTGGGGCTTATTTGCAGAAGAAGGAACAAAAATAGATGTTCTAATTGAAGGTGGAAAAGTTTCAGTTCTTGATGTTTCAGCATATGCAACTGAAGAAGGTGGTTGGGGTGTAAAATCATTAGTAATTGGATTAATTGCAAACAAAATCTTCATAGAAAGAATGATCTCAAGAAAACTAGAAGAAATAGAAGCAATCAAAACAGGATATAGTTATTTCCAATTAGAAGAAGAAACAAAAGAAGAACAAAAACCACTAGTATGGTTTATCATTGATGAAGCTCACGAAATGCTTCCAGCTGAAGGAAAAACAGCTGCAACAGATGCATTAGTTACAATTCTTAGAGAAGGAAGACAACCAGGTTTATCTTTATTATTGATCACACAACAACCAGGTAAAATCCACTCAGATGTTATGACTCAATCAGATATAGTTCTTGCACATAGATTAACAGCAAGAAGAGATGTTGATGCACTAAACTCAATGATGCAATCTTATTTAGGGGAAACACTTACTGGCTATCTAAACATGCTTCCAGGAGAAAAAGGA
>CAZAKS010000093.1:0-3653 GCA_964485975.1 Candidatus Woesearchaeota archaeon | reverse complement strand
CGGTAAAAAGAAGAAAAGTTAAAAAGAAAGCAGTGAAAAGAAAAGTGAAGAAGAAAGCTAAGAAAAGAAAAGTGAAGAAGAAAGCTAAGAAAAGAAAAGTGAAGAAAAAAGCTGTTAAAAGAAAAGTTAAAAAAAGAAAAGTTAAGAAAAAAAGGTAAAATCTGACTTTTCACGGATTTATCTTTTTTTATTTTTTTCAAAACATTTTTAAACATTATTTCTCACAACTTCTATATGATTACAGATATAATCTTAATTTCAGTTGCATTACTTATTCTGATCATATCTTCTATATTTGACTTAAGAACCAGGGAAGTACCTGATAACCTAACAATAGGCTTAATTGTCTTAGCTCTAATAATAAGATTAATTCATTCTCTAATCACCAAAGAATATACTTTTTTCCTTTATGGGTTACTTGGATTTGCAATAATGTTCATAATCGCCCTTATTATGTATAGAACCAAACAATGGGGTGGAGCAGACGCAAAACTTTTAATGGGGTTTGGAGCTGCATTTGGAACAGCACCTTGGTTTTCTAATCTAACTCTCCCTTTCTTGCTAATACTTTTTTTGAATATAATTATAGTGGGAGGTCTTTATGGATTAACCTTTGCAATAGTACTTTATTTCAAAAATAGAAAAAAAGCAAATCCTTTACTAAAAAAAGAACTAATAAAAAAAAGAAGATTAAGGAACATAATTCTTGTGATGGCTGTTACAATATTAATAGCAAGTATACTAATCCCTATATTAACAATAAAAGCCCTATTAGTAATCTTGGCCCTTTTCCTAATAGCTTATTACTATATTACTATATTTGTAAAAATAGTAGAAAAATTAACTTTCATTAAACAACTTCCTTTAGAGAAAGTAACTGAAGGAGATTGGTTAGCAAAAGAAGTTTCTCATAAAAACAAAGTTCTAATTTCAAAAAATCAACCTTGTTTAACAATAAAAGATATTAAATTAATGAAAAAGAATAAAATAAGAAAAGTCTGGATAAAAATAGGTATTCCTTTTGTTCCTGCAATGTTAATAGCAACAATTGTTACTATTTTAGTAGCAATTATGGGATTCTAGGTTCCTCTTCAACAAATTTCTCTTCTTTTGGTTCACTCATAGATATATTTTTGGCCCGACTAGAGATCTTCTCTCTCACTTCATTAAGTTCATCTTCCTCTGCCTTCTCACCTTGCCAACTAATAGCCACTTTATCTCCTTCAAACCTAGGAATAATATTAATCAATGCGTGGGGGGCTTTCTGACCAGCAATAGCACCATTTGAAACAACAACATTTGTTCCTTGTGCACCAAGCTCTTCAAATAAAATCCCACTTAACTTATTAGCTACATCAAACAAATGTCCAGAAATCTCTTCATCTAGTTGTGTCATAAGTGCAACATGCTTCTTTGGGAAAACTAACACATGACCCTTTGTAGCCGGATTAATATCCAAAATAGCCATTACTTTATTATCTTCATAAACCTTTTTTACTGGAATTTTGCCGTCAACCATACCGCAAAAAGGACACCCTCCATCTCCTCCATTCCCACCAGTTAATTTTTCAATAATCTCTTTTTGTTCTTCAGGACTCAAACCCTGGACTAATTCATTGAATTTATCTTGTTGTTCTTCAGGACTCAAACCCTGCAGTGCCTTTGCAATTTCCATTACTTTTTCATCAGATACCATAAAGGGAAAAAATATTTATATTAATAAAAACCTTTCTATACTATGTTAATCTCTTTTTATGAAGAATTTCCAACAAAAAGGAATCTAGAAAAACTAAAATTAATCAAATTTCCAACAAAACTTTACCTTGGTGCACACTCTTTAGATGAATTTAAAAAAATAAAAAAATCAATAAAATCCAAACATGTAAAAGAAATAGCTTACTGGCCATTGTTAAAGAAAAAAGAGGGATACTGGTTCTCACCATTTACTCAAAGAAAAGCACTAAAAAGAACAATAAATGAAATAGAAAACACAAAAATACCTATAATGTGGGATGCAGAGCTTCCAACCCACCCAAATCCTTTGTTATACTTAACACAATTACCTTTCTTTTTCTCAAATAAAAAACTAATAAATAATTTCATAAAAAAGCATAAAAAAGTCTATGTTGCAGAGTACTTCTTTGTAAACAGAACATTAGACAGATTATATCAATTTTTATCTCTATCTTTCAAAGATAAAAAAAATCTCCACCCCATGAGAATGGCTTATAGTTCTATGCACGACTTTGGAGAATATATAATGAATAGAGAATTATCAAAATGTAAACAAGAATAAAAAAATAGATTTATAAATGCTTATGGAGTATTAGCACCTGGAGCCCAAGGTACTGAAAAATCTATTTCCTTAAAACTACTGAAAAGAGATTTGGATTTAGCAAAAAAACACAGACTAAAAGAAGTAGTTATATTCAGATTGGGTGGATTAAATAAAAAATATATAACTCTATTAGAAAAGTACCCATAACCATTTAAATTAAAATAACAAATCATTCTTATGGCTAATAAAGTTGGAGTGGGTTTTGGAGTAATGATTATAAAAGATAATCGAGTTCTTTTAGGTAGAAGACATGAAGATCCAGAAAAAGCTGATTCAGAATTACATGGTGAGGGAACCTGGACAATGCCTGGTGGAAAAATGGGCTTTGGTGAAACATTTGAAGATTCTGCATTTAGAGAGACTTTAGAAGAAACAAGTATAAAACTAAACAAAGAAAAGTTAAAATTAATAAGTTTAACAAATGATAGAGTTCCAGATGCACACTTTGTTACAATTGGGTTTCTTACTGATAAATTTGAAGGTGAACCTCAAGTTATGGAACCAGATGAAATAACAGAATGGAAATGGTTTTCTTTAAATGAACTACCTAATAATATATTCTTTCCAAGTAAAAAAATAATAAAGAATTATTTAGATAATGAATTTTACAAACATTAACCTAAAGCTCTTCTAAAATCAATAACTGAAATATCCGAAGCCCCTTCTACTTCCCAATCTTCAACCATATCGGTTCCTTTTGCTTCATCAATTATAAAAGTAAATTTTAAAGCAACTAGACCAAAAGCAACAGGCTCTTCTTCAAATCTAATTTCACCTACATCATCATAGGCTTCATTTATTTTATCTTCCATTTTAACCTTAAGTGCTGCCCTATCAACCTCAACACCTTCAGGCATTACCTTTATTGTTACTCCAGCTTGTACCATTTTAATTAGGTCCCTCACTTTCACAAGTAGGACATTGGTATTTTGTCCCTAATTTCCTACATTGGGCGCATCTAACAATCTGTGCCTTATTACAAGTAGGACAGGTAAAAACAGTAGATCCTCGATCATTGATTAATTCTCTTTTACAAGATGTACATTTAAGTTTCTTTTCCATGGATCTAAAAAACTTTAAAATATTTATAAAGCTTTTGATCTACTTCACATCTATAATTCCTTCATCACAGATTATAAAGCAACATTCTCCATCAGGTAAATGGGGACTATCCACTAACTTAGCTACTCTTGTACTCTTTTTACCTCTTCTAAGATAAACTCTTGTCTGGGAATTATGTCCTACAATATTCCCACCTATAGCTGCAGTTGGATCTCCAAAGAACATATCTGGTTTAGCCATGACTTGATTAGTC
>CAZAKS010000092.1:0-3691 GCA_964485975.1 Candidatus Woesearchaeota archaeon | reverse complement strand
AATAAGAGGAGATATGAATTATTATAAAAGTAAAGAACATGTGACAAAGATTGATGATATTGTGTAGATGCAAAGAATAATTGAAAGTTTAGGTTTTTATCATCTACACAACTGGAAAACAATAAGGAAGAAATTTGATTATCAAGGTTTTAGTGTTGCTATTGATCATATTCCTGAGTTTATGAAAACTATTGAGATTGAGAGAATGTGTTCTGAGGAAGAAGCCGAAGAATGTAAAAAGGAGATTCAAAAGATATTTTCTGATTTAGGATTAGTTTCACTAGATTATGATTGGTTTAAAGCAGAAATTGATAAGTATGGAAAAAGGTTTCATAAAGGTGAAATTAAGGTGTGATTTCTATTTCTACTATTTGCAAAGAAGATACTAAACAAATTATACTTCCATAATAAAAGATTTTATTAAGTAGAAAGGCATTATATAATTAAAATGATGTTTAAAACCCACTTGGTGATTGCACTTTTAGTTGGTATTATTCTTGTTCAATGGTTAAATCCAATTTATCCTTTAGTTTTTTTAGCTGTTCTTTGTTTTTCAGCAGCCCTACCCGATATTGATACGCCTAAAAGTAAAGTAGGTAAAAAAGTAGGGTTCTTTTCTAATATTTTGAATTATACCTTGGGACATAGAGGAGTTATGCATAGTCTTTACTTACCTGCAGGATTCTTATTATTAAGTATATTATTGGGTTTTCCTTTGATAGGTTATGCATTTGCTTTTGGATATGCAATTCATTTATTATCTGATATGCTAACTAAAGATGGAGTTCATTTACTCTATCCATTTTTTCATGTAAA
The DNA here is from genome assembly GCA_964485975.1 of Candidatus Woesearchaeota archaeon. Classification (GTDB taxonomy): domain Archaea; phylum Nanobdellota; class Nanobdellia; order SCGC-AAA011-G17; family GW2011-AR17; genus JABHZQ01. The sequence goes on along the minus strand of CAZAKS010000092.1, from coordinate 2,875 downwards.
GGGTTTTATTAGTACTGGAGGAATTTGGGAAACTGTTGTTTTTATTGTGGCTTTAGGTTTAATTGTATTGAAAGTTAGTGCTTATTTTTAGAATAAATCTTGAATAAGAGGTAACCACTTCTCTTGGTGTTCATAAGCAAATACTCCCATTGCAAATAACAACCCATATTTAGAGTAATTAACTGCTCTTCTTTTTACAGATGGTTTATATTCTTGTTTTGATCTATCTCTAACTATTTTAGAGAGAGATGCTTTTTTGTGATTTTTAGGTAGAATAAATCTAGATTTTCTATATAATTGTCTTAATTGTGGACCATTTATGAGTTTTACACCATATTTATGAGCATCATGGTAGCATCTACCTTCAAAATCAGAGGTTGTCACCATTACCCTTTCTGATGGGTTAAATGTATCACAAACTCCTACAAATTTCATAAAATCAGCATAGGATACAAGGGAGGAGTAGTGCTTACATTCAACAAAAGAGGGCCTAATAAGCCCATAAACCACATCTATTTGAGCCTTGTAGTTCCCTCTCTTGTAGGTTTTATTTCTCCTTACTCTTTTTTTCCCTAGATCCTTAAAGAGGTGCTCTGTGAAGATCTCTAGGGAATCTCCCTTTTTCTTCATAGAAGAGATAAGAATTAAAGTTTTAAAATGAGTTTTGTAGAAAAAGCTGAAAAATTTTCAAAAAAAAGAAAAAAAAGAAAAGTTTATCTTCGCACGATTAAAATCAATGCTAGGATAACAATCAATACCGCTAAGATACCAAATCCTAACTTAAGTGCTGTTGAGAAGTCTTTTGTTTCTTCTTCAGATTCAGCATCTGTTACTGTAACAGTAACTTCGCCTTCATCAGCTTCAGCACCTTCGACGTTCAATGTAACAGAGTCAGAAACAACACTGTATCCATTGTTATATGTAACAGTTACATCCAGTGTGTATGAACCTGTAGCAGCTTCATCGCCAACTTGGAAATTTAGAGTTACATCGCCTGAGGATTCTTCATCTTCGTTATCGACTTCAGGTAGTGTGTACAACTCGTCTAAGTAAGTTGCAACATCAACACCAAGCTCTGTGCTTGAAACTTCTACCTTGATATCTTCTTCTTTATTGTCACCTTGGTTTTCTAATCTAACTGTAACTGATGCATAATCACCAGCTTCAACTGAATTGTCAACCAAAATGTCTTGAACTCTCACATCATGTCGAGCATTACTTACTCTCAATGTTGCTTCTTCTCTGACATAGTCTTCATCATCATATGCTTCCACATATAAGGTGTAGTCTTGCTCAGAGTCCATATCATTAGGTAATTCTAAGTAAAGTGTTTTCTTATAGGAAACACCATCTTCAATATCAAACATACTTGATGTAGCTTGAACAGTTGAGTATTCATATCCACCTAGCCATGTCTTAACGTTAACATCAGTTGTTTCGCCAAGACCTTCAAGGTAAACTTCAACTGCAATAGTTGCGCCTTCTTCTACGTAGACTGTGTTTGCGTATGATAAATCATCAACTTTGATATCAGTGATTTCATAGTTGGTTGATTCAGCAGCTAGTGCTGGAACGCATAACAGGCATAGTACAAACATTATTGCAAGTACAATTTTTTTCATTTTATATTTGACCTCCAAATGATCACATTTGTTACCATTTGAAAATAATAAAACCTTTATAAACCTTTCGGTGTGTTATAACTCTCGAGTGGTATTTAAGCTTAAAATGGCTGATTTTGGCCATTTTGAAGGTTTTTTAAGAAAAGTGCAATAATCTTTATAAAAAATCAGGGAATATTAGGTTGTGACAAGGCTTATGCGCGCAGGATTTATATAGCATGCCTAAGTATATAGTATAAGGAGGATCAAAATGCCAGCACCCATAAAAAGCTTTAAATCTGGAAATTTCGAAGGAAGTATCTGGAAGAATGAGAAGGACTTTGGCGAGGGAGGAGGAGTTGTAACTTTTAAGTCTGTAACAATAAGAAAGACTTGGAGAGATAATTCTAATGTTCTTAGGGAACAAAGACTAAATCTAAGGAAGAATGATGTTGAGAAGATGATAGTTATATTAAGAAAGATCCAAGAACATTTACATCTAGAAGATATAAAGGAGGAATAAAATGACAAAAGAAATTCAAATTGAAGACCTACCCGGAGTAGGAGCCGCTACTGCAGAAAGATTATGTGATGGTGGTTTTGATAGTTTAATGGCTATTGCTGTTGCAACACCAGGGGAGTTGATTGAAACAACTGGAATGGGTGAATCTGTTGCTAGAAAATTGATTAATGCTGCTAGAAATAATTTAGATATGGGTTTTGCTTCAGGTGCCGAACTTTTAGCTAAAAGAGATTTAATTAAAAGAATTAGTACAGGCTGCAAAGCTTTTGATGATCTTATAGGGGGTGGATTTGAGTCTGGAGGGATAGCTGAGTGTTATGGTGCTTTTGGGTCTGGTAAGACTGCTTTAGCTCACCAATTAGCTATAAATGCTCTTGATATTGATGAAAATGGAGAACCTCAGGCTTATTCTGTGTGGATTGATTCTGAGAATACATTTAGGCCAGAAAGGATTAAACAGATTGCTGAAGCTGCTGGTTATGATCCAATTAAACTATTAGAAAATATCAAGGTTGTTAGAGCTTATAATTCAGATCACCAGATGATGTGTGCTGAGAAAGTTGAGGATTTGATTACAAAAGATGGTTTGACTATTAATCTAATTATTGTTGACTCTTTAATGGCTCATTTTAGAGCAGAGTTTATAGGTAGAGGTACCTTGGCAGATAGACAACAGAAGTTGAATAAACATATGCATATACTTATGAAAGTTGCAGATGTACATAACTTGTGTGTTTATATGACAAACCAA
>CAZAKS010000091.1:0-3913 GCA_964485975.1 Candidatus Woesearchaeota archaeon | reverse complement strand
GGAAGAACTTTCAAACAAGGATTCACAGGAAAATCAAACTGGAAAGCAATAAAAGAAGTTAAAGAACAAGCAAACATTCCAATTATAGGAAATGGTGATGTAACAAATGGAAAACAAGCAGAAACTTTACTCCAATCTTGTGATGGAGTAATGATTGGAAGAGCTGCAATTGGTGATCCACATCTATTTACAAGAATAGAGCATTATCTAAAAACAAAAAACCAAATGCAAATGCCAAGTACTAAAGAAAAAATAGAACTATTCTTAGAATACACAAAACTAGCAAAAAAATACAACCTACTAAACCTACACACACTAAGACAAAAAGCTCAAGAGTTTACAAGAAACCTAAGGGGCTCAAGAATAATAAGAAAAGAGCTAAACAAAGTAACAACAACAGAACTTCTAATCAAATATATGGAAAGCTTAAAACTATAAAATCCTAGGTCCTTTCAAAGCATCCAGTTCAATACCATTCACTCTCTGTAAAAGATAGTTATTTTCTCCATACAACCTATTAGCCATTTCTCTCAAATCTTCCCTCCCTCTTGACTGTCCCGCATAATAACCCCTCATAAAAACAACCCAAGTTCCTTTCTTCCCCTCTAATAATCCAGCAGAATGGGCATTAATATAAGCTGTTTCATTATCTGACCTAGCACCATCATCAATTAAAATATCTAAAGAAACAATAAACTCCCTATCTACAAGATAAGGAAAATCATCAATAATTCTAATCATTAAAAATAAAATAAAGATGTTTTAGTTTAAAAGAATTATTATCTTAAAGGTTTAACAATACAAGCTAAATAAACAGGATCTAATAAATGTCCTTCATACAAAGTTGTTCTTTTTTTATCATAAATCTCAAGACCCATATTTTCAAATCTCCTTAATGGTTTTCCAGGATGAGCAATAACCTCTCCATACAAATGATCTAAACCTTCTAAATCTTCTCTAAATGAAGATAAAGCAGAAGAAATCAACAAAGAACCAAGACCTCTTCCTCTAACTCTTTCTATTAAATTAAAATGAGCATGAGCACTATTCTTTGGATGCTTTGGCATCTCCAAAGGCATTCTAGTAAATAACCACTTAAGAAACTGTCTATTCTGAGGAAAATCAGCATACTCTCCACTAACTAACTTCTCTGTCATATCCCAAACAACAGATGCACCACTCTTAATAATTCCCCATTGAGCTCTTGGATTAGTAGAACCAGCTAAATAACCAACAACATATCCATCTTCTTCAACAACAAGAGTATGTTCTGGTTCATCATTAAGATAATAACCTAGCATCAAATCAGCAAATAGTTCTCTATCTGAAAATAAAGGATCAATTGGTTTTCCAGCTATAGCTGTATCTGCACAAATTTCAATCAATTGCCATTCATCTTGTTTTCTTACCTTTCTAACTGTCATTTTACACTACTTTATAGTAAGTACATTATATATAAGCTTTTTGGTAAGATTTATATGTATATTTTGTTCTAAAATAGTTATGAATTTCATATTTTGGTGTGAGTTTCCAGGAAGAACTAACTGGGATAACCTTGCAAAATGGCTAGAAGAGCTAGATATGAATATAATCATCTATATTGCTTGTACATCTAGAAAAAACTATGAATGGTGGAAAAGGGAGATTAAAAAAACAAGTAATAGAATAGTTGTAAATGCTTGGCCCACCCTGTTAAAAGAAGATGGCTACTGGTTCTCTGGATTTGTATCAAAGAAGAACATAGACAAGTTACTCGAATACAAAGGGTTAAATGTTAAAATAGATCTTGAGCCGCCTTTCAAAGGAGATTATACAAATCTAAGAATGATCAATTATGTACTCAAATATTTATTCAAAAAAGGGAAAAATAATGAATATCTATTAAAAACAATAAAAAAACTAAATAAAAATACACACTTACTAGTAAATATGTTTCCCTTCCCTAAATGGTATCTAAAAAGATGTGGTTGTTATGTTCCAAAATCACTAAAAGTAAAAAGACAGTACATGGCCTACACTTCAATATCTGGACCAAAGCTAATTGGTTTAATGAGAATCTATGATAAAATAAACTTTGGTTTAAGAAAAAGAAAAGAAAAATTCTCAGTTTCAATTGGTTTAATTGGTGAAGGAATATTAAACACAGAAGGAGTTTACAAAAACACAAATGATCTAAAAAAAGATCTTGATATGGTAAAATCATTAAAAATAAATGATGTTTGTATCTATTCTATTGATTCTATTTCTAAGAAAAATAAATCTTGGTTACAAGTAATAAAAAAATACTCTACTTTTCCAAAGCAACCTTAATCAAATTAACTATTTCCTTAGAACCACCAGCTTTCAAATTATACTTAACTACTTTTTTCTTAAGAATTGGTAATTTTTTAATAAACTCTCCCACTTTCCTTTCAACAACTTTATAGCTATTTTCCTTAGAAACCATAATCACCTTCTTAACTGAATGAGCATTTAAAATCTGTTCAACATGATCTTTTATTGGGAAACACAATACTGGTTTCTTATAGACTAAAGCCTCAGCCAAAGTCAACTGTCCACCAAGAGCAATAACTCCTTTTGAAACTTTTAAATATTTCAAAACATCATCTGCATATCTAACATAACTAACATTTTCATTCAACTTAACTCTTTTTATATTTGCACCAAATATCAAAAAATCTTCATTTTTATGTTTAGCAGCTACCTTATTAATATCCAAAGCTAATCTTGTTCCAAATTCACTTCCACCCAACATAACCAAAATAGGTTTCTTCCTCAACCTTAATTTTTTCAAAAGATCTTTCTCACTTGGTAAATCCTTAGGTTCTTTTCTAACAACTGGATTAACATAAACATGATCCATAATCCTTCTTTTCCTTCCTAAAGTGGGCAAAGCAACCATATGTGCCTGTGAATATAAATACTCAAAATATTTTGCTTGAGTTCTAACCTTATAATTAACTTTATTCTTCTTATCATATTCCCTAAATAACAAAGGATCATAACCAAAAACAACAAGACATTTTTTACCAAGTAAGGTAGCCAAAGATAAACCAACAGGCTCAAAATCAGATACAATAATATCTGGATTAAAATTAAACTCTTGCAATTTTACCTTCAAAGTACTTGTAAACCAAAACAAAGGTAAAAAAATATTCGCTAAAACAAAACGACCAATATTAATCTTCAAATTTCTTCCAGGTAATTTATACCCTTCTATTCTAATGGTATTATACTTATCTTTAAAATAATCATAAGAATTATCATAACCTGCAACTAAGATTTTAGCCCTCGGAAACTCTTTTTTAACAGCCAAAATATTAGCATGTTCCCTAGTAGCATCACCATATCCTATTCCAGACACTACAAACAATATCTTCATCTTAATCTATAAAACCTCTCAGCAAATTTAACTTTTACCTTTTTTCCATAAGACCTAGCCCTAAAATATGCTGGCAAGTACAATGTAAACATATACATCCACTGGCTTTTAAACTTTTTTATATAATCCATCTTCTGCCTAATATAATCTGATATATCCTCATAATATCTTGGATAATCCTCATCCATAATATTCCACACCTCAAACGCATAAACTCTATAAGAAACCAACCGACTATCTAAGATTTCTAATACCTTCTTATGCACAGCTTGATGATCTGGATGAATATCTAAAGCAGAAGGAATAAAAATCTTCTCAGGTTTATATTTCTTAATAATATCATAAACCTTTTTCTCAATATTCTTTTTCTTTACCTCTCTCTTCAACCTAGTATCAGCTAACCCCAAATAAATTGTTTCCTTTATACCAATAAAAGCACTAGCGTCCTTAGTCTCCCTTCTCCTTGCTCTTTTAACAACTCCTTCATCATGATGAGGAATAGACTTTTCACCATGAGAAAACACTACCTTA
>CAZAKS010000090.1:0-3968 GCA_964485975.1 Candidatus Woesearchaeota archaeon | reverse complement strand
CCACAACCAAGAACATCATCTTTAAACTTAACAATAACATAATCAGTACTATGCTCAATTTTAACATCTTTACCTCTCACCCAATTCTCCATTCCCTCTGCATCCAACTCGACAACATTCTTCTTAGCTTTAATTAACTGAGAACCTTCAATCGACAACCTTAAACCATCCCTTTCAAACTTCCCAAAGTACATACCTTTGTTATTTATTTTTAATTTATCTACATCCAATTTCTCATAATCTCTTGATAACAAATAGATCTTATCTTTTGAAGAAACCAAAACAATAGTATCAAACTTACCCTCATGACCATATTGTTCATCCAATTTCTTGTAAAAATCCTTTAGTTCCCTTGAATTTAAAGCTTTTAATTTCTGCATATTTTCTAATAAACACAATATATTTAAATATTTGACTATATTTTAAACAACCATGGATAAAGAGATCAGAAGGCTAGTAATCCAGAACGCTAAGAAATTTAATGGTAAGGCAAACCCTGGAGCAGTAATTGGGGCTCTTCTAGGAAAAAATCCAAAACTAAAAGAAAAAATCAAAGATATTTCTAAACAAGTTAATAAAACAATAAAGGAAGTTAACCAACTTTCCTTAGAACAGATAGAAACAGAATACAAAAAGCTAGGTATCAAAGAAGTAAAAAAAGAGAAAAAAACTGGTTTGCCTGAAATAAAAGTAAAAGGCAAGATGGTCACAAGAATTCCACCAGAACCTTCAAAACATTTACACTTGGGGCATGCATTAACATTCTTAATCAGTTACTTATATGCTAAAGAGCACAAAGGAGAGTGTGTTCTTAGATTTGAAGATACCAATCCAGAAAAAGCAAAAAAAGAATACTATAAGGTAATGGAAGATGGGATTAAATGGTTAAATATTAAGTGGGATAAGAAAGTTATAGTATCAGATGATATTCCTAAATTCTACAAATATGCAGAACAACTAATCAAACAGGATGATGTTTATGTATGTACTTGTAATCAGGAAACAATGAAAGAATTCAGAAATAAAGGTTTAAATTGTGAGCATAGAAATCATAATCCAGAAAAAAATCTAAGAGAATGGAAAAGAATGGTTGATAAGAAGTATAAAGATGGTGAAGTAACTTTAAGATGGAGAGGAGACATGAACTCACCAAATGCAGTTATGCGAGATCCAGTTCTGTTTAGAGTAACAAGTAAGAAACACACTTTACAAGGAAATAAGTATGTAGTATGGCCTATGTATGATTTTGCAAGTGCAATAGAAGAAAATCTTTGTGGAGTAACTCATGTTTTCAGAGATAATGCCTTTGGTACTATGAGAATTGAACTTCAAGATGATATTAAAGAAAGATTAGGTCTAAAAAAACAAGAAATAAAACAATATGGAAGATTCAACATAGTTGGAGCAGAGACAAAAGGTAGAGTGATTAGAGACTTAATAGAAAAGAAAAAAGTAACTGGATGGGATGATCCAAGATTAGTAACCTTATTAGCACTAAAAAGAAGGGGTTTCATTCCAGAAATGTTCCATGAACTAGTCTATGAAGTTGGTCTATCACCTTCATCAGCAAAACTAGACTGGACAAGGCTTTCATCAATAAATAGAAGACTAATTGATCCAACTAGTAAAAGGATATTTTTCATAGAAAAACCTACAAAAATAAAAATAAAACATGATCTAAAAGAAGTTGAAGTTCCAAACCATCCTGAAAAAGATTTAGGTAAGAGAAAACTAAAACTAACAGATGAATTTTACATTGGAGATAAAATTTCAAAGAAACCAATTAGACTAATGAACTTATTCAACTTCCAAAATAATGAATTCATCTCAAAAAAGCATGATCCTAAACTAAAAGCAAAGATCATAGATTGGATTCCAGTAAAAGAAGCAGTCAATGTCAAAGTTCTTATGGACAATGGCAAGTGGATAAAAGGAAAAGCTGACTCAGGTGTTAAAAAACTAAAACAAGGAGATATTATTCAGTTCCAAAGAAAGTTCTTTGCAAGATTAGACAATAAAGAAAAAATGGAATTTATTTACACACACGATTAAACAATTTCTACAATCTGTCCTATTTTACCTTTAAATCTATAAAGCATAGCTGGTCTATTAGGAACTCCTTCTTGCATTCTACCTGTTTCTTCAACAATATCTAAAGAAAATAATTTTTTCCTAAAATTTCTCTTATCAAATGCTCTAGCAAAAACAATCTCATAAATCTGTTGCAATTCACTTAATGTAAACTCCTTAGGAAGTAACTGAAAAGCTACAGTAGTATATTCTAATTTCCATCTTAACCGCTTTAAAGAGTACTCTAATATTTTCTTATGATCAAATGCTAATTTAGGTAACTTCCACATTGAAAACCAGTCAACTTCAATTACATCTGTAGAAGCTTTCAAATTAACCTTATCTGATTTTACTAAAGCAAAATAAGAAACAGTAATAACTCTCTCTCTTGGATCTCTCTCAACATCTCCAAAAGTATATAATTGTTCTAAATAAATATCTCTAACTCCTGTCTCCTCAAATAACTCTCTTTTTGCTGCTTCATCAAGAGTTTCATTCATATGAATAAACCCTCCAGGAATTGCCCACATATTTTTGAATGGTTCTATTCCTCTCTTTACTAAAAGAACTTTCAATTCATCATCCTTAACTGTAAAAATAATAATATCCACAGTCACAGCAGGTTTAGGATATTCCATATTAGTGTAGATTATACAGTATTATTTAAATTTATCTGTATACCTCTCGCTTAGAAGCAAGATCTCCAAGAATTGTTACTGGATCTCCTAATTGCATAATAACTCTATCCTCAACAGAACAAGGATAGGACAAATAACTAGTATCAAGAACCAATCTTGCACCATATGTTTGAGATATTAATTCAATTTCATCTGCAAACTTAGGTTCTTCTCCTCTTTTCCCATCAATTAAGTATTGCAATCTTCCAAAATCCAAAGGAACAACCTCTCCTCCTTCATGGTACATTCTTCCAGTAGCTCCTGCAGGACTTGCAACAAGTAAACCATTCCCTCCCTCTCTACTTCTCTCACCATCTACATTTAGTTCATAAAAACATTTTGCATGTTGGCTCTTAGACGCAAACCAAACATCATTCAAAACCATTTCAGGTAATCTTTCACCATTTAAAGTCAAAAGAATTCTTTGTAGTTCAGTTCGGGGTAAAGATTCATAGTTTTTTAATGCATCAGCAAAATTATTTATATCTGCAGCACAAAAAAATCCGACACTTGTATCTGGATCAAAGTTAACAGCCAAGATAGGAATACTTTGAACATAATGTGCAGCAGCAAGTATTGTTCCATCTCCTCCACCAGCAATAACTAAATCTTTATTATCAAAAGAAAAAGCATTACCTCTTGAAGTTACTTGTAAATCATGCCCTTGTCTTAATATTTCTTCAGTAATTCTATCTAGAGATCTCTGTTGAGTTTCATGCTCTTTTCTTTTTCTTTTAGAGAAGTTACTAACTCTAAGCATTAAAGCTCTCTGGCCTTCATCATCAGATGATAAAAACCTTTCATACATACTTACTTTATGAATTAATTCTATTCTCATTGTAATGCCAACCTCTCTTCTTCTACTGTTTTCGGAGTTTTCCTCATTCCTTTTAAGATTTCCTCACCAAACTCATCTTTAAATCTATCAACCAAATTAAATCGTTTTAAATAAGCAACAACTGGTTGAGGAACATAATCTTCCCAATTTCCTTCTTCTACCATCTCGCACCTAACAAGAGTTGCAGAGATTGGCAATTGTTTTTCTTCTGGAAGTATATGCAGAGGTTCTTCAATAACATAATCCTCTTTCAACAACTCCTGTACATATTTATTACCAGTTACAAACAAATCAAGAGAACCAAACTCTTGTAATACTTCTTGCCGCCACCTTTGTCCATCACTATACTCTGGCACATGTCCAAAATCAGGAACTCTAACAAC
>CAZAKS010000089.1:0-4057 GCA_964485975.1 Candidatus Woesearchaeota archaeon | reverse complement strand
TTGTTTTTATGCTTCTGCTTAAGTTTAGTTTTATACATAGTGCATTTGAGAAATTTTGACTAACTCCTTTGATTTTACAAAGAGCATTATAAATAGCTTTATCACCAATTAAATCGGTGTTCATTATTCTTATTAATATTTTTTTTGACATCTTGTTGTGCTAATGGAAAAATTCCTCATTTAAAAAGGTTTTGCTAACTTGTGAAGATTTTGTACTTATCTTCTTCGTTTATTTCCATTAATATCCTTTTTATTACTGCCTTTTCAGGGTCGGGGATGAGTTTTACTCTTTCTTTTAGGTCCTCGAAACTTTCAAATTCTTTTTCGTCTCTTTTTTCGAGGATTTCCCACATATGTTTCTTCCCTATACCTGGAAGCAGTTCTATTTGATGTCTCCTTGTGCTTATCGGCCCTGCTTTATTGAAGAAATCTACAAACTTTTTTTCGTTGGCTTTGACAAGTTTTTGGATAATGAACTCAAGTTCTCCTTTTGCTGTTTGAGTTAACTTGGTTAGAGGGATCCTACCGACAACGTGGTGAATCTTCTCTCGCTTGCCCTCGCCAATGTAAATTTCTTCATTGGGTTGTAAGGAAATACCTTTTTTAGGTATAACTTCAAGGAGTGTGAATTTTGTTTTCCCCATGGCTTGCGCTACTGGTGTCTTCCTGTGCATGGGTCTCGTGTCGAACGGATATCCATGAGGTAGGAAATCTAGTACTATTGCAGTTTCTTCTTTGCTTGCCATTTTTGTGGATATTATTGTGGGATAACATCTAGTATTCTCTTCATGTCTTCCTCTTTTATGGTAATGGTCTCTCCACTTAATAGTATTCTTATACTATCTAAGTCTTTGGGAAGGACATCAATTATTTTTGTAATATGTCTATCTTTTAGTCGTGGAATATTAAGGTCTTGAATTTTTTTAACAAATTCTTCTGTTTCTTTTGGAGCTAATTTAACAAATGAGGACAGGTATTCTTTTGTCTTTTCTCCTCTGAAAGAAAGTGGTTTTTCCTTTTCTAATAGGACCAACTTTTCTTTTACCTGTGTGTTTGTTACAGGCATTTCCTCAATAACTGTTAATTCTCCCATTTTAAACCTTCTTTAAGTGTATTGGATGAGTTATCATAATTTTTTTAGTGTTTCCATCCTTTATTTGTACTTTATAATTGGTACCTTGTTTCCCTATGATTATTCCAGTTTTTCCTTGGTATCTAGGGTGATGCATTCCTCTTTGGACTGCTGGTTCAGCTATAAGGATAACTTTGTCATTATCATTGAATTTTTGTAAGTAATTTCTGATGCTAATTTTACCTTTATCAGCAACATTTTTCTTTAGCTTACTTCTAGTTTTCCTTCTTCTTGAACCTGTTTTTTGAGTCATTTTTAGTGAGAAGGAGGAATATTTGGCCCTTTATAAGTCTTTTTATTTTATAATTCAGCCTCTAGAGCCTTTATTGCGTTAGTTAACGCGAAAAAGAGATTTTTGTCTTCGTTTTCTGATACTGATTCCTTATCCTTTTGTACTACTTTTACTGTTATTTTGTAGGTGTCTTCTAGTGTGAAAATTACTTTTTCATATTCACCCTTTTCATCACTTACTTTTTTTGCAAAAGAACCAGCTATTTTTTTGATTACAATTAATTTTTCTGATCCAACACTGTCAAACCCTTCTAATACGATATTTCCGCCTAATTCCATATATAATAATAATATACATTATATTAAATAGCTTTCTGTTTTCGTTAAGTTTATAAATAACTGAGTTTATAACTTATAAAATGAAAAAAGAGGTTAATGTATTCTGGGATGCACTACCTTTGGTGTTAGTTCTAGTCGTGGCATTAGGTTCTTTAGTATTTGTTGATTTTGATGGTGAGGGAGTAGATGGTTATGTTTTTATTCCAATAGAAGATGATGATTTTGATGATGATGGTTTGCAGAATGACTTTGATGCTTGTAATGATAATAATGCCCCAGATGATTTGGTGAGTTATTTTGCTTTTGAGGAAGGATTTGATTTTTCTTATGGAAATTTGTTTCTTGCTACCTATGATTCTTATGCTAGTGCGTATCAGAATTTTGCTTATCTTGGTGGAGATACATTGAGAAGTTCAAGTGCTGGGAAGGTTGGAGATGGTGTTTTGTTTAATTCTGGTTATGTTGATGATGGTTATGGTTATGTAACTGATGATGTTACTTTAGATTTTACTGATGAATTTACTCTAATGTTTTGGATGAAGAAAAGTAGTTCTACAGGTGGTTATGAGACTTTAATGAGTAAAGTTTCTGGTTTGGGTTATTCTGGTTCTGGTTATGGGGTTTCGGTTAATAGTGGAGATACAATAACTTTTACAACTGGGGCAGGAGTATTGAGTGATCAGTTAGATGGTTCAATTGATGTAGTAGATAATACTTGGCATCATGTTGCTGTTGTAAAAACAGATAGTTTTCGTAATCAGAAAAAAATGATTTATGTGGATGGTGTTTTAGATACTTCAGCTATCTATAGTTCAAGTGTGTCTGTTAATGGAGTAGATTTGTATTTCGGTAGATATCCAATTGGTTTATTTACTTATGAAGGGTATTTAGATGAGGTTGCAATTTTTAATGATGCTTTAACAGCTAGTGAGGTTGAAGATTTATATGATTTAGGAACAGAAGGTTTGAGTTATTGTTCTACTGGATGTTCAGATTCTGATGGAGATGGTTATGAGAATGATCTTTGTGGTGGAGATGATTGTGATGAATCTAATTCAAGTATAAATCCTGGAGCTAGTGAAGTTTGTAATGATCTTGTGGACAATGATTGTGATACACTTATAGATTATGATGATACAGATTGTGTATGTATGGACTCAGATATAGATAGTTATATTTCTGATGATTGTGGTGGAGATGATTGTAATGATTATAATCCAAATATTCATATTGGTGCTACTGAAGATTGTAATGATGGTGTTGATAATGATTGTGATGGTTTGATTGATTGTGCTGATGATTTTTGTTTTGGTGGTTTTAATGTAGATAATATTTCTTGTTGTTATAATGGGACTGTGGGAGGAAGTACTGAGGTTTGTTTGAGTGGAGAGATCTGTTATAATAATACTTGTGCAATTGGTACACCTTGTACTGCTGATGCTAATTGTACTGGTTCTGAAACTTGTGTTGAGGGATATTGTCAAATTGTTACTGCTCCAACATCTACAACAACTTGTTTAATTGATGAAACTTATTGGTTGGACAGTAATGGAAATGTATCTTTAACAAATGCAACTTTTACTGAATCAGTTTATATGGTGGTTGTAGAGGATGGAACTTGTTTGGGTGATACAGCTGTTACTTTTGATTTGTATCATTACAATAGTACAACTTCATTAGGAACTTTTACTGCTACTAATGGAACTGATGATGCTGGAACAAGTTATTTACAATATACTTCATTTAATTTGAGTGATTATGTTACTGAGGATGATTATTATATTTTTAGAGCTGATGATGGTTTGGGAAATGTAACTAGTTATGCTTTAACTGTTTGTGCAGATCTTACTAATTGTACTTTTGAGATTAATGAATCTATTGATACAACTCCACCAGTAACAAATACAACTCTTTCAAATCAGACAGAAGAAGTTGATTGTGCTTCTGAGTGGGATTGTTCTGCTGTTTCTTGGAGTGAGTGTGATCCTTTAACTGGAACAAAGACAAGAGATTTAACTCTTTGTATACAACCAACTGATTTGGATTGTTTGAATGATCTTACAACCTATCCAGAATCTTCAGCTAGTTGTATTGCACCAACTGATGAAGAAGAAAGAGATACTGAAGATGTTCCAGTGTTTACTTGGTTTAATATTTTGATTGTTACTTTTGTTCTTGTTGGTTATTATTGGTATAGAAGATAACTATATAGTTAATTTTATAAATAAAAAGGGTATAATATTTAATTAATGCAAAAGAGGGGAAGTGTTTTTTGGGATGTATTGCCCTTAGTATTGATTTTAGCAGTAGCTATTGGTTCTTTAAGTAATGTAGATTTTACTGGTATGGCTGTTT
>CAZAKS010000088.1:0-4153 GCA_964485975.1 Candidatus Woesearchaeota archaeon | reverse complement strand
TGGCTTCTTCATGATGATATTCTTCAGTTGATTGAGAAAATTGAAGATTCTATTGAGAAAAATGAAAAGAAACTAAAAGAGTCTGAATTTGGAAGATTAGAGACATAAGTTAATAAGAGAGTTGAGGAATTGATTAAAAGAATTGAGAGGCATTTATTTTTATTAAAACAACATTTAGTAAAGGTTAAATCTAATAAGGTTAAAAAGAATTTAACTCCTACAATCAAGCAATCTATGCAAATTTTGGCTGATGATTTGCATAAGTTAGTGTTTTATGCTAATCTATATCCAATTCATAATATTCAGAGAAGGAAATTTTGGAAGGGTATTTTGAAAGGTTTAAATGATGGAACCTTTTTACCTCCGGATATTTCTTATGAGAAAGCTAGTGAATTAGTAAATAATTTTGTAAATGAAAAATTAGTTGTTGTTGTTCAATATAATAGTAATGAAAGGCCTTATCTGATGATTACATTAGATGGTAAAAAACCTGTTTTTCACATTATAAAATCTGGAGATCCAGGTACTAGTTTAATTATTTCTAAGTTGATGAGATTATTAGGAATGAAACATATGATTATTGATTATAAAAGAAAGTTTATTGATGATAAAGTTGAACATTTGAACAAAATTAATTTTTTTGAGGGAATGAAGTTTATTGATATGGGTAGAGTTAGGAATGTTGATGAAGTAATGAGTTTGGCTTATTATTTGGGTGCTGCTTGTGCTGATGGGTTTGTTATGAATTTGGATGATAGGCCAGGGAATATTTATATTGATTATACTTATTTTGAAAAGATTAAAAAAAGGAGGATAAGAGAGAGATATTTGAGTAGTTCTAATCCCATTTTTCATATTGATTATGATTTTGTTGATATTAAAGATATGCGTTTATATTTAGAGAGTCAGATTTTTGGTGTTTATGGTATTTTTGTACATTTTATTATGGGTAATGTTGATATGACTAATTCAAGATTAAGGATACCTTTTATTTTGGGTTTTTTTAATCTAGGATTTCAACAAGAAATGCAAAGGATTAGGGATTACTATAATTCAAATAAACAACAGGTTGATTCTTTGTTGGTTAATAATAAATTGGGATATATTAAGAAGAGATTAGATCCACAAGTTTTTAGGTTGTTATTAGATGTTGAAAGTGAATATATTCCTAAGATTAAGTTATAAGAATGTAAAAATTAGATTATATTCACTTGGATTTAGTGTTGGTGAAATAGTGCTGTATCCTGGTCTGTTAAACCCTAGTCTTCCAGGAATTGCAGAGGGTACATTAACAAGATATCTATTTTCAGTTGTGTCAAGAACAAAATGACTAAAAGGCATTTTTATTTCTTCAAAAGTTAGTTCACCAGATTTTATATTGTAAACTGCAAGTCTTGGTAGATGCATATGTCCTCCAATTAGAACTTGGTATTCTGTTTGGCTTGCAAGTAAAGGATGGATATCGTTTTCATTTAAGAAGAAAGCATTTTCATCATCTGGAGTTCCATGGAATAGTAAGAATCCATTTCTTGAAAAGGATTGAACAAATTGTTCTAGAATGGCCATCCCATCCCCTCTTATTTCTTCTCTATTTACTCTTGTATCAATTACTGCTCCTTCAGCAAATTGATTCTCATCATTTCTGCCAAGAGTTAGAGTATCATGGTTTCCAGCAATACAGACATCATAATCCTCTAATCTATCAAGAGTATCATTAGGATT
The DNA here is from genome assembly GCA_964485975.1 of Candidatus Woesearchaeota archaeon. Classification (GTDB taxonomy): domain Archaea; phylum Nanobdellota; class Nanobdellia; order SCGC-AAA011-G17; family GW2011-AR17; genus JABHZQ01. Next base: position 2,431 of record CAZAKS010000088.1, on the reverse strand, counting down.
GTCTCCTCCCATTGCATCTCCTAGAAAACATCTATATCTAATAGATTTTGCATGTCTTTCAATAGATTCTAGGATTCTTGCATCTGCATGGTTATCTGTTACTAGTAAAAAAGGATGTGATTCTAATGCTATATTTGGCTCATTCATTTTTCTTTGCTAATAGGGGTAGGTGAGGGTATATAAATCTTTTGTTTTGTTGCTACTTTTAAATGGTTGCATAATGTTTTTAAATAAGTGGTTATTTTTTCACCTGATGACAGGATTACCTATTATAGATGATGATGATGGACAAGCATATCCTCTTGCTGAAGATATAGATGAGCTTTCAGCTGCTGTACAAAGATTTACAGGGGATCCAGATGGTTATGAAGGAAAGGAAATTCATTATAATAGTGTTCTAATTGGTGTTGAATTGGATGTGGGTGGATTTAAGAGAATGCAATATCCTGCTTCTAGATCTGAATTAATGGATTTGGTTGCTACAATACCTCTTCATGAGAGAGTAAATTTAGATCGTTTTGCACCAGATTTGTTGGCTGCTTTAGAATATGTTTTGGTTGATGATGGAATTGAAGGAAGAGATAGGGCTTTGGCTGTTTATGCCGAGATTGTTGATGATGAAGAGTTGATTGATTTTACTCTGGGGAGCGTTGCTCAAAGTTATGATGAATTGAGAAGAATGTACCCAGTTCTTACTGATTTAGCTGAATCAAGAGGTTTTTTTGCTGAATATTTAGATAATTTTGAAGGGGATAGACAGGGGTCAATTGATCCTGATGCCCAGTATCAAGATGGAGACTTTTTAGATTTATCTGATCCAAAAGCAATAACTAATATACAAATTATTGATTATATTACTGCAACAGGGATAGATAATCTGCTAGATTTTGCTGATAATCATGCTGATGTCTATGGTTTAGCTCAGACTAGGCATGTTTTAAGGAGAGAATCTTTAGAAAAAGTTCCTTTGGCAACTGCAGTTTTTGAGGAGATGGCAGATCAAGATAAGGATTTTGTTGTAAAGTAAACTTTTCTATTAGAAATTCATTTTATGTATTTTTTAATTCTTTCTATATATCTTGGGAAGTCTTTTTTTGACATATTAGATCCACAAGCATGTTCATGGCCACCACCATATCCATCTAAGCCAACTATTGCTTTTTCAACTGCTGATCTTATGTCTTTATTTTGGGATCTAAGACTTAGAATAACTCTACTTTCTTTAACTCTTCCTACAATAATTGTTTTATTTGGATATTTATAGGTTAATTCTTCTGATAACATTCCAGTGAATGAATCTTTTTGTGATGGATAGGTATAGACGATAAAATCATCATTTGTATCTATTTTTTCTTCTGCTTTTTTTAATATTTGTTCATATCTTTTGTTTATTTTTTCATAATAGTTATAGATATATTTTGCTTCCTTTGTTGTTTGGTTTAATAATTCTTCTGGTGAATTTATTCTTGTTAAAACTCTAATGCATCTCATTGAGTCTGTACCTTTTAGTATGAATGAGAATATTTTTACAAGTTTTCCAAATTCTGTTTTGAATCTTGCTTCTCCTGGATCCTTTACTTTTGGAAGGAGTTTAGGATAGGCTTTTTTGAAATCATCATCTGTATTATCTGGTAGGAACCAATCTCCAACTATTCCAGTCATTGCAATCCATTTGTTTTCTTCTACTGCTTTGTAACACCAGTAACAAGTTGGTCTGTTATCTTTTTCATCATAAAGTAAGGGATTAAAATAATGTACACCTTTTAGGTCTTTGTTTGGTGGGTGGTGGTCTATATAAATAACTGGAACATTAACTTTATCTACAAACTCTTGAGTTAGATAGGGTTTATCAACAACAAATATTTTATCTGGATGATATTCTTCTACTTTTCTTAAATATTCTTCTCCAAGTTTTGGGTTGCCTTTTACTAAGACTCCATGTCCTTTTTGGATATGTTTCCAAAGTAATAAGAAAGAGGATAGACCATCTGGATCATCATCAAAAAAGAATAATGGGTTTTCTGATTTTTCTAAATAGTTCTTTATTTTATTAAGTTCTTCTTTGGGTATCATTTTTTGTTGTAAAAATCAGTGTAGTCCATTGGAGGCTGTACTCCTCCTTGTTTATACTGAAATGGTTGTTTTTGTTGTGGTTGTTGTGGGGGTTTTTTTAACAAAAACAAGTAATATGCACCGATTCCACCACCAATAAGAACTATTAGGATTATTAAAAAGATTACTATTGTTTTAACTGGGGATTTTTTCTCTATACAGACTCCAGCTTCACAATTATAGCCTGTTTCACACTTTACATCTACTGCACAGGTTAGGCAGTTTTCTCCCTCTTCTTCTACTCCATTGCCACATACAGCAGTTTCAGTACCATCTGTGATTATAGAGTCTGTTTCAACATCTTCACTTATTCCACTAT